>JAGQQS010000306.1:7727-18216 GCA_020426105.1 Planctomycetaceae bacterium | reverse complement strand
CACTGGGTCAGATGCACCACGACAGCAGCCTGATCGACGGATCGCAGGACGGCAATCGAACCAACTGGTTCGACCGGCCGCAGGCGCTGGAGCACAATCGGGTCTGATTCTTCCAGCGTATCTGATTCCTCAAGAATCTGCATTCTGACGGGAACACCGGGTTGCAGCAGATCGTTATTCGCAATGCGGTCATTCGGAACGGCGCTGCCTAGTTTTTCAAACCGCAGGCCAAGGCCCTCCTGATCCGTCAGTGTCAGAACGGATTCCAGAATCTGTGCATCCTGAATGTGGGGGCTGTGGAGCAGAATCCGGGTGTCGTCCGGTCTGAGAATCTGGCGACCGGAGATTTTCAGGAGATGCCTGCCCGTTGTACCCTCTTTGAGCTGAACGACCAGACGATCGCCACGACGATGCCACGCGGCCGGTCGATTCACTTCACCCGCATTTTCCTGCACATTTTCGACTTCGATGTCAGGGCTGATCGTCAGACGATGTCGAAAGACGGGCAGGACCGACGTGTCGATATCCATCTGGCATGTCCAGTCAATATACTGATTCATTAACGTGAATTTCTGATCAATTCGGACTTCATTCAGGCTCTTGCGTGCTGAGAGGGGAACGATGCACTCCGGTAGTCCGCTGGGCACGTTGAAGACACTGTCAGATCGGCGCAGCCACTGTCCCCACGCTGCTTGCGCCTCGTTGAATCCCAGGGTCGTCACCTGTCGGTCTTCGATCCTGAGTACCGAGAAGACGGGATTGACGCGCACGGCCAGTTGCAGATTCGGTGCAACGACACAATCAGGAAACTGAATCAATTCAGCAATCGGAATTCTTCGCTGCAGCAGTGGAGAGGAGGTGCTTGCCTTAAGCTGGAGCGACAGCACAAATTCTGTTCCGATCGTATTCGGCAGCAGAATCGTGGCCACACGTTCCTGCGCGGACCACAACAGTTCTCCGCCATTGATGCTGTTCACCGAGACCAGTTGATAGCCCTGAGGAATGTGGTAGCGAACTTCAGGCGTCAGTGGGTTCCAGCGGGCGAATCGACAAAAACAGGAAAGCACCGACTGTTCGGCAATGACTTCCGCAATCGTCAGGATCTCAACGGTGGCAAGCTGCGGACTGCCTTTTTCGACATTCGACTGGAACAGGCGTATGTCAATCCCTTCGGACATCGCCAGGCTGCTGAGCTGCACAGTATTGTCGCTCGGAGCCCATCGAATAACACCCGCGGGCGACTGAGCGCGGATGCCTGTAAATAAACCTTCCGGTGCGATCACTTTGATTTCGGCGACGGGGCAGGGCAGGGCGGGCAGTCGAAACTGCAGACCGGACGACTGACGAACGGTGACCGGGCGCAGCCGACATTCGATTTGATGGATTGTGAAGGCGGCGTGTGGCCCGGCATCGACCGCCGTCCCCGGCGAAGCCGGATCATCAATATCTTCAGCGGCCGCCTCACGATTGTCGTCAGCAAACTCTGAAAGCGAAAGAGTTGGCAGGAGGGAAGAGCCGGGGATGGAAATCCGAATCGCATTCGGACCATCGGTTTCCGGCAGCAGTTTGTTGCCGTCGATGGTACACTCCACAAGTCGGGAGCCCGACAAAGGAATTCGCACGTGTGAAACATGATTGCTGCTGACAGTCGCCACTTCCATTTTCAGCAACAATTCCACCGACTCCACGGACTCTGCATGAATCTCGGTGCGCAGCGCTGTGACAACGGCCGTTGGGAGCGCTGTGCGTTCCGCTGCGGAACGCTTCTGCCATTTTTCGAGGATCGATTTTCGGACCCAGGCCACGTCGTTTTCGAGGACCGGAATCTCCGGTAACAGAACGTCCGGCACAGCATCGGAATTTTCCCGGACACTGACGCTGGCTGAAGGTCCCCGTAACTCAGAGCCCGGTTTCACCACATTCTGCGGTTCGCCGTTCTCCTGCCCGCCGCAGGGATGAACAACGATCAATAACGAGACCAGACCTGCCGTGGTCCGCGCGAATGTTCGTCGACTCAAAGTACACAGCCACTTCCATTGCGTCAGAGTCACAACTGCGAGGCCGATGAGCAGGCCCCAGAAAGTTCCCGCAAGAATTGCTTTGGTGACGGAGGTGATCAACAGGGAATGGACACCCAGCACGCTGACGGCGGTGAGTGCTGCACCCAGTCGGTATTCGAGGACGATTTGGCGCAGTGCGATGCAGAGCGCGACCAGCAGGAGCGCAGCCCCGATTGCGATTGCCAGGCGACGACGCAACTGAGTGATGGATATCACTATCGGCGTGTTCGACGTCACAGTGTCAATCAGCGTGAGTTTCTGCCAGCCCAGCAGATTTGCCAGCTGCCAGCGTGAAATAAAATTACGAATTTCCGGCGGCACTGTTGTGCCAGTGATTGGTCGTGCGCTTTCCTCTGCCGACTGCGAGGCAAGCATCAGACGGTCGAGAATACGAATGCCGTCTGTCGAATTGACCACCGAAAATTCGGTGTCGGTCGCGCGAAGCTCCAGTTCCGGACTCAGCAGAACATGATGAGTATACTGTGGCGCAGAAAGTTCGCCGTCAAACAGTCGCGGCAACTGAAGGCTATCGGTGAAATAGTTCGATCGTGGTGCAGGTTCTGTCCATGACAGTACCAGCTGGCAGTCCGCTGCCGAAGCGGGAAGCGGAATCGCAGGCCCCGTTGCGGTTTCCTGAAGCTGCACTCGATGGCCATTGACCAGAACCAGCGGGCGAACACCTGCCGGCAGGGCGAGCGGCAGAGAGTCCCGGCGGGTACTGCGGCTGATGTTGGCAACTGCCAACAGCTGTTGATGCAGGCTGCCGGACTTCGCGTCGAACATATGCAGCATGTGGATATCGATCGTCTGCCCGAGCTGACTGCCGGGATTCTGGCCAAACATCAGCGGGACAACCGTCGGGTCCGCAGGAAGTTCCCATGTCGTTGACTGATCGTCGGTCAGCGCTTCACCTGGGTGTTCAGGATTGATCTGTCTCAGTCCCGTAACGACGAGTTGCCCTTCGTCCGACGAAAACAACTGCAGGATACCCCGAATTGGAAAATCTGCGACGGGCATCGGAATGCTGGCAATCATCTTCTGTCCGGCCGGTTGTCGCGATTCACATCGCAGGATGGTTGCCACTTCGGAGCGCCTTCCTGCGAGACTCAGAGACCAGCGTTCCCAGTCGGGCGATTCGAGATCGGAGTCTTCCTGTATTGCAGGGACCGGTTGACCATCCATGGACCACTGCACCTCCTGCGACGATTGTGCGGGCAGCAGCACCGTCAGCGACTCCGCAAACGGCTGGTTCGCCGGCAAGAGAATACGCGAAGTCTCTACAATCTGACCGTCCACGATTCGAATTGCATGTTCCAGTTCAATCGCGTCCTGTGTTGACAGTTCGGAAACAATCGCGGTGGCCGAGGGCGAAGAATCTGAGCCGCCAACGGAGAAGAATTGTCCGCCCGTGGGCAGCTTTGATTCAGGGAGCCATCCCATGGAGTTGCGAACGTCATCCAGTGTCAGAGCTCTGCGTCCGGTACTCCAGCGGCGTTGCAGTTCCGTGCTGAGTGTGAGCGTGGGGGGGAATACCGCGATGGAATTGATCCGCTTGATGTGATGATTTTCCATGAGCGGCAGGTTGATTGTTCGTGCGTCCGCCTCGTCTGCCTGTCGAAACTGCAGTTCGACCAGACGGGAAAATCCTGGCTCCAGCGGCTCGGGCAGATGCAGCGTCAGGGGAGAGGTTGCGGCATTGGGATCGGGTTGCGGAAATTCAAAGAAAAGAGCGCGGGAATTCATCGCGTAGCGGGCGGCGATTAACTGCCAGCCCTGTGATACCGGCCACTGCAGTTCGACGACCGCTGCACCTTCGCACCTGATGTTCACCAGACATCGCACCGTGGCGAGTCGTCCGGCGGGTTCCACGATCGTGACGACCGAATCTTCCAGCCGCGGTTCACTTGTGGAAACACGAGCGATGGCGGACGCTTCCGGCAGGAACTGCATCAGTTGGTATTCCCGGATCTCCCCCTGTCCCGTGACGATATCCCGTTCCTGCAGGCCGACGAGCGTCCATTCGTCAAGATGCACCGACGGAGGCAACAGAACACTGATCTGACCGATGGGAGCCAGGATGGGGCCATGCTGTTTGTCGTCACGTGTATACCACTGATCGAACGACAGCATCGGCAAATCCCACGACTCGGATTGCGGCAGCACGGAGGCCGCAAAAACCGTGAGCGTCGCAGATTCGGACGCCGCGGGCAGCAACAGACTCAGCAACTGTTGTCCGTTTTGTTCCGTCACCCGCCATTCAACCGGGCGCTTGTCTTCCAGCAATACCGCCGATACCCGGGCACGACTCGAAATTCGTGCCGTCAATCGAGCGCGGCCGTTCAGGACCGACGGCAATCCAATTGTCCAGCGGGAATTCAGGATATCACCAGCCAGCACATCCAGTGCATGCGAGGCATTAAATGAAATGAGGGCCAGAGGATCCATCGACTGCAGTTGGCGCAATTCACGACAACTGAACGTCAGGTGCACGCTGTCTCCCGGCAGAATTCTCCACTTCAGCATTTGTTCAGCGTCTGTCACCAACCCGGTGGGGGATGTGGACGCGTCTGTGGTTGTGGTTGCAGGTTCCGGCCCCAGCACCAGACTGCCGGCGCTCGTGACGAGCACGCCAGCCTTCGTCAGCAGCTCAAACTGCGTGGTGGTTGCCGCAGGCAGTTCCAGGCGAAACGTCACCATATCTCCCGCCACCAGACCATCGGATGTCCAGGTTCCGGCGAGATGCGATGGCAGGTCGTGTTGAAGCAGGAACAGACGACGGGCGGAATCGGAGCCCAGTTGAATCTCTCCCTGCGGATCCGAGATCTTCAGCTGCTGCAGATTGGTTTGTCCGATGAACAATGGATATGTTCCGATTGGGCCCGCCGCGGGATTGATGTCAAATTCAAGTCGGCCCTGGTCCAGCCTTGTCCCGTTCAGGGTGGCGACGTACCGCGCTTCACGAATCTGAGGCTGCTGATACATCCCGGGGCTTGCTTTGCGATCGACCGGGAAAAGCTCGGGGAGGACATTCCGCGGTACAGGCAGATAGTCGTCTTCGGCAATCCGTTGGCGCAGTTCCTTGAACGGCACTCGTTCGACCAGTACGCCTGGCAATGCCACGTCGCGTGCCGGGTCGGTACCGCCCGATACGTCAGCCGGCACTTGCAGGAGTGCGATCATTAACAGAGGCCAACACGTCATGTCATGCTTTCGTAACCTGATTCCCGCGGGTCCGGTGGCGTGTGTCCGGACAATTGGCGTTTGGAGAATCTAAACAAATGAACTTACGTTAAACTCCGATTTACTTCCCGCCGGCACCACAATGGGCTCAGAGCGTTCGTTACCCGAATGGGATAACATTCCCGAGAAGCCAAAAATGGTGGGATATTCACCCACCTGTGACGCCTGCGGAAATCGGTTTCGCCGGTCCGATACCATCCGCTGGAAAATGACCGATACCGTCCCGAACAAGATGCCCATCGCGACATAAGGTGCCAGTAACGCGGTCCATTCCGGTAAGATCAGCCAGCTCACAAGCGAAGTGCATCCAATGAACAGCAACGGAATCACGGCTGAGATGCGCTGCAGCACGGACATCATGAGAAAGAAGCCGACGCAGATCATTGCGCTAACGAGCAACAGTGACACAAACGGGACCAGATTCAACCGCAGGACACCGGATTCGGCAGAACCAAAGAACAGATCATGTCTGTCCGACAGTGAAATCCAGTGATCCAGTCGATCCATCGTCATGAGTTGCAATTCAACCGGATACGGGGACAACAGGGACTTCAGCTGTCGATCCGAAAATGCGCGGGTATTTTCGCCCCACGGAAGCAGTTCGGTTCCGGAGTGCGTGAGCGAAATAAAGTCGGTGGAAGCACCCGCTGTCCGCAGGTCGTCCTGAGTTGTCGTGCACCACACGACAGGAATCGCCGGAGATTCGCCAGTGAAAACAACTCGTTTCAATGTGGCGATCTGCCAGAGTGATGATTGAGGCGGAACCTGAGTCCGAGTGCGACACTCGATAAGATGAGGGCCACTGTCGTTCTCTGACTTCTGTGCTGCCGCACTCAGGCGTACTGTCCAGCGAATCACACCGCGTTCAACGATTTTCTCCCATCGCACGTCACCCTGCTGCTGCGCTTCCGGAGATGTCAGCGATTGCTGGTCGCATCGGATGTCGCACAGAATCACGGGGGACCCGACATCGAGTGGAGTTTCCATGCTGATCATCTCTGGCAACTTCTCGAATATTGCGATAGTCGTCGTCAGTCTTTGAGTTCCCACAATCTGCGTTCGCGCCAGGATCAGATCAGGACTGTCCCCGGTCGTCAGCGCCGGACTCGTTTGCCAGCGAAGCGGAACAGAAGTCACTGGTGTGCTGCTGTGCCACGCGGCATCGAATACCTCGGAGTAGACCGGACGCCAGTCGGATGCCCCCTGCACGGTGATTCCCGTATTGAATCCAGTACCCGCTTCGATACTCAGCACTTCCGCAGATTCCGGCAGGATCAGGGGCATGGGATCGGTTGTGACCTCCGGTGTCCACTTGTAATGCACCTCGAACGTCAGGCTCCCGCGCCGCGCTTCCGGCAACCGAAAACTCCAGTGCGTTTCAGAATCGATTGATGCACGCAACACCTCGGACTTACCCGCAAGGCGCACGGTTGGGAAAATCCCGAATGGAACTTTGAGCGAAAGATTCGTCAGGTCCCGGTGTTCGACTTCCAGTGAGATTGTTTCCAGGACTTCAATGTCGGCGCCGCGGGGCTGCATTCCCAGCTGAATGCTGGCTCGAACGGAAGGTGCCTGAGCGGGAAGTTCGAGCCGGATGGGAACCGAGGCATCATCATGCAGCCAGCTTTCTGACTTAAGTCCTGATCCGACGGCCACGGTCGAGGTCGGTGTCGGCATCGGCACCGTCGGCAGCAGTTCGCCTGTTCCCATACTGATGGGTCGAATCGAATACTCATCGGATTCGATCGTGGTCAGGACAAATGGCTGCCCCAGCCGTGTCTGAA
The DNA here is from genome assembly GCA_020426105.1 of Planctomycetaceae bacterium. Lineage (GTDB taxonomy): Bacteria > Planctomycetota > Planctomycetia > Planctomycetales > Planctomycetaceae > SXXK01. Next base: position 11,132 of record JAGQQS010000306.1, on the reverse strand, counting down.
TTTCCGGACACCGCAGCTGAATCTCTCCGGAACGCACAGCGGCCAGCGGGGCATACGCCTGAAATTCCACGGTAAATTCCCCGGACTGTCGTTCACGAAACGTCATGCGCAGCACATCTTTTTCTGTTTCGGACTGCGGGAGAGAAAGGGGCACGCTGGTTTTGCCCGATATCAAACGCGTTGTACCTGGCAAAATCTGCCATTCGCCACTCGAATAACCCGGCCAGTAGACGGCAAGATCCAGCAGGTCGCCGGTCAATACACTGATTGGATACCGGGCCGTCAACATGACATTCTGCGCGACGGGCTGCAGGGTCAATTCGGGTGAAACTGCAAACTGTGCTTCCGTTTCTTCAACATGCAGAACGACGTGAGAATCTGTGGATCGCATGCGGAATGCAGTGGCGGCAATGCTGTTGTCCGTATCGGATGCCACACGCTTCCGCTGCGCGCCTTCCACGACCGTTTGTTCCACCAGCAATCCTGTCGGGAACAGGATGTCGAGATCCCCCGACTGGACGTTTGCGTCTTTCACGGCCGGAAGAGACACACGGATGTCCTGAGGAAAAGTCCGATTGACAAGTTCCAGATCAAACGAGAGAGTCAATGCCGCCTCGGTCGCCGCAGTCAGACGCACCAATGCCGTAATCGGTCCTGTGCCATTTGCAGTGCCAGCCGATGATGTGATTTCAAAATTGTTGAGAATCGAGATCCCGCTGGAATTCCTGACATCGACCTCCTGCAATTGAAATCCACCCGGGAATGTGATGTTAAGTTCGCTGACAGGACTGCCACTGACCTGTAGCTTTTGTAACCCGGTCAGGTTCACGGGAATCGTCGTCAAATCCAGCGTCATGCTGCTCTGAACCTGAATCACAGGTTTCTGGGCCACCTGCTGCACGACATCTGTCCACGCGAGATTGAAGGACTGCGACAGTCCGTAGAATTTTACCGAGCGAACTCCCTTGTCGTCGCGGGTCGGCGTATAAACGGAACCAGGCGGTAACGGTTGCAGCTCCACCGGTGAAGCGAACGCCACCTCAGCGTGGGAGACCGTCGCCGAAAGCAGGTTCAGACTTAACTGACGAACTCCGGGTGCCGATGATCGCGCCTTCCCCATGAGTTCCACAGTGACCGTATGCACGCCTGCACCAAACAGATGCAGCTGCCGTGAATTCTGCTCGCCGAAGAATTGAGGTACAGCGCGGTCGTTGGCACCTCTTGATTGATGATCGAAGTGTTTGACGTAAACGTCACCAAACATCATGGGAACGGTCACCCACTCCTCGGCCGGATGTACCTGAATCTCCAACTGTAGTTTCAGCGTGACTTCGTCCCGATCAATTGATCCGGACAATTCCTGCTGAGCCACGGTGTAGCGAGGTACACTCCGCTGTTCCATCACACTGAGAAGCAGCCCGTCCAGTACACTGTCGGGCAGAATTCCTCTGACCGGGATTAATTCACCCGATTCCGTTCGCAGCAGCAACTCGCCCGTTTTGGCTTGCGAATCTGATTGAGCGATTCCTGTGTCCGATGGTGTGGCAGGTGTGATCGGTGATGGCGTGACACCTGATTCCTGGGCGTAAAGCCGCCCCGGTCCGGCGAAAGCGGACAGCAACAGCACAAGGATCATTGAAGCACGGACAATTCGCATAGTGATAGTCTACGCGGGAATCGACGACTGGAGAAGACGTTGAGGAAAATCAGCGCAATGCGGTTACGAGTTCTCGACCAAGTGACGCAGTGGCGGCAGACAGCAGGTCTGGAACGAAGATGTCGAATGTGCTGCCGTCAAGCTTTGTAATGGTTCCACCGGCCTCCGTGACAAGGAGGGCGCCTGCCGCGACGTCCCAGGGATGCAGACTGCTGGACCAGAAACAGTCCACGCGCCCCGCGGCCACGTAGGCCAGATTCAGCGCGGCGGAACCCGTCCGCTGCACTGTTTGTACTTTCGTCAGGGCGCTCAGAAACCGTTTCACTGCGGGATTTTCCGGGTCGGTGGCCACAGGCAGGCTCGCCATTGCCATGGCAGATTTCAGTTCTGTCTCGCCGGACGTCCTGATAGGCTGACCGTTCAGTGTCGCTCCGTTTCCGCACGCAGCGGCGAATGTTTCGTTCCGTGTCGGGTCAAAGATTACGCCCGCTTCAAGGCGATTACCAACCCACAGGGCGATGGACACGGCATAGTAGGGAAAACCGTGTACGTAATTTGAGGTGCCGTCGAGCGGGTCGATGATCCAGAGCGCGTCACTGGCAGAGTTGTGGTCGTGAAGGCCCTCTTCGCCGAGAAAGCCGTGCTGAGGGAACCGGTTTTTCAGGAATTGCACGATCGCCGACTGTGACGCTTCATCCGCTTCTGTCACGAGATTCGCTCGGCTCTTTTCACGTACCGAAAAACGCCCGATCCAGTCCTGAAGAACGCGTCCTCCGACGTGAGCGGCGTCGATGGCTGCTGAGAGATATGCGTGTTGAGCGATGGCGCCCGGGGCTGTGGAGTTCATAGGCTGAATTTCGACGGATGTGAAGGTGGATCTGATTTGCGTGAATATCCCGATGGTGCCAGTTGTCGTGATTATACCAATCATCGTGTTTGCGGTCTTTGTATCAACCGCGGGGGATCAGGTTTGACCGGAAAACACGCTGCCTGAGTGGCAGGAATACACAACAATTGACAAACCATCGTGACCTTTGTGCCACGTCCCGTCAAATTCAAGCGAAATGTCGGAATATGCCTGAACTCACTTCTGCTCAAGTCGTCCTGCTGCTGTGTGTCGGTCTGTTTACTTTGGCGGCAGCCATCTGTGACCTGCGGTATCGCAAGATCCCGAACAGGATGACTGCGCCGATGTGCGTGGCGGGTATCCTCTATCAGGTCGCATTTTTTCAATGGGACGGGCTGTGGTCTGCGCTTCTGGGATTTGGGGCGGGATTCGGGATTCTGTTCGTGCTGTGGATGATTGCGACTGCGGGTGGCGGTGACGTAAAACTGATGGCTGCCCTTGGCACGTGGCTGGGCTGGCTCACGACATTAAAAGTGCTGTTCTGCAGTTTGATCTTCGTGACAACCGGCACGATCGGAATTGTTGTCATCGGCATGCTGTCCCAGGGACTTCGCCGAACAAAAGAGCAATATCTTACAAAGAACACAAAGGGCAAAGCAGAAACCACAGATCAACGACAGAAGCGTCGCGTGATGGCCTTTGCGGTACCCGTGGCCCTGGCAACGTGGTGCATTCTGGCGTTCCAGTTGTTTGCCACTAAAGGGTAACACACACATTTATCAAAACGGCTCAACCTGAACGGCGGTTTTTGCCGATCAACGACAATGACTCCGGCGATCTGCTGCTGAATGCAGTTTGACCGCATGGACTCATGACAAAATGCTCGTGTCTCATTGGCAGG
>JAGQQS010000306.1:0-7674 GCA_020426105.1 Planctomycetaceae bacterium | reverse complement strand
GTCATTGTATTCTGAGTCAGCTTCCGCATTCACAAGTGAGATCGGCCGATGAAATCTCTTCGCTCCAAGTCATCAGATCGCAGAGGTGCGATCCTGTCAATGGAGCTGGTTCTGGTGCTGCCGATCTTTCTGCTGCTTATTTTTTCGATCGTCGAATTCTCGATGCTGATGTCAGCGCAGACTCGAGTTGCGAATGCCGCCCAAAACGGAGCCCGCATGTTGAGTGTGTGTGGAATGCCATCTGCGGCGGCAGAAGCAGAGGTCAGGTCCCGGGTCGAACAGCTTCTGGGGCCGACACTCGCTCAGGAATGCGTCGTCACGATTGATCCGGGCGCGTTTGCGTCAGATCTGGGCCGGGTCCATGTTCAGGTTCCGATGCGGAATGCATGTCCGGATCTGCTCTGGATGACCGGGTTCAGCGTTGCAAACCGCTCCATTAACTGTGACGCCGCGATGGCGATGGAGCGCACGGCTGCTGCTGCCGACATTCAGCTTCAGTAGATCAGTAAGTGTCTGTCGTTAATTGTCATTCAATCTAATTTGCAGCTGGAATTCTGCAATCGTCACTGCGCAGGGAATGTGCAGGGGACAGGTTTCGGACGCGCTCATCCATGAGCCGGAACCAAATCCCGTCACTAATGAACTTCCCCCGGTGTTGAACTGATTTTGACTGGAGAATCGTAGTGAAGCTTACTCCCTGGATGCTCAGCGTGGCTGCCTTCGGCTTACTTGCCGTCATGGCAGGGACTTATTTCGTACAGAAGCTGTGGGCTAAAGAAGAGGTTGTGGCGGCGCCCGCACCAATGCGAACGATGCCGATGGCGATCACTGAGATTGAGCCAGGTACCGTGATCACCATGAAACACATTGGCAACGGTCCAGTGGCACCGACTGAACAGCTGGCTCCGGACACCATCCGAAATCTCGATTCGATCGTGGGCCGCATCGCCAAAGAACGCATCCCTTCCGCTGTTCCCTTGCAGGGCTCCATGTTTTACTCGATCGGCGACTATCCAACGCTGCAGATTGAAAATGGTAAGCGCGGCGTCACCGTCAATGTGGATGATGCGACCGCAATCCTGAGCGGAATGATCAAGACCGGACAATACGTCGATGTTCACATGACAACCGATGCCGGCACAGGCAATCGATTGCAGTCAACCGGCGGCTCTGTCGCAACCGGGCGGACTGGAATGACCGCGACGCTGTTCAAGGGCGTCAAAGTTGTTGCCATGAATCGCGGGGCGGCCAGTTCGGCGTTGCAGGGTGGAGGTGCGTCACATAACGTGACCCTTGAACTTGACGAAAACCAGGCACTGATCATGCTGCTGGCACAGGAGAAAGGGCGGATCGCCCTGACGTACAATCCGTCAGGTCCTGGTGCAGGCGGGATAAACGTAAAGCCGGAGAATGACCGCATCACGATGGAGCAGCTGCTGGGGATGACCGATGAGCCCGCAGCCAAAAAACCGTTCAGGACCGAGTCCTATCGCGGGGCTGGTCGTTCTTCCACGTTCTGGCGTGACGGTGAACGAATTGACGAACAGGGCCGGGGTGACAATGACGGTTCGCAGCTGCAGAGTACAGGCGGTTCGGTCGGCGGATATCAGACAAGTGCGGGGCCTGTCAACAGTGACAGCCTGACTCGACAACAGACCGCTGCCAGTGGCACATTGTAGACAGGGTGAGCTCATACGCCTGCGTTGGTTTGTGGCCACAGTGTTGAATTCGGCTGATCGACGCCTGCCTGCGTTTCAGGCCGATGAAACTCATCCTACTTCTCAATCCGGACGCGGCGCCCCACAGGTTCTGACATGAAAAATATCGCCTCCTCTGAATGGCTTCAGCGATCTCCCAGGAAACAATGCGATCTGCGACGTTCGCGCCGCGGCTCAATGATGCTCTGGAGCGTGTGGGTGTTCCTGGCGATGCTGATGATGGTTGCAGGGCTGTTCAATGTGATGTGGCTGTCGTGTATTCGCGCAGAAGCGCGGCGGCAGGCCGAATCAGCGGTGATCGTCGGCGGACATGCGTTCCTGTCTGACGATCTGCTGCGAACGTGGCAACAGCCGTTCGAAAATGAGGGTCGGGCTGTCAGATCCCGCAATGCGACAATCGACTACATTCGCGAGTCGGGGGACAACTCCCTCAAGGGGCTGGTGACTTCGGAAGACGTGGAACTCTTGCCGCCCGCCGCCGCCAGTCAACCAGGTGTCGCCGGGCTTACGCAAACGGCCGCACCTGTCCCGGAACAGGTGCGACTGACCTTTGGAAAAGGTCAGCCAAACGATCAGGTGCGAATGTTTTTCAGTGGCCTGACCGGAGTTCAATACGCTCGTTTGGGTGTTTCCGCGGCCGCAAGGATTGAGCACGCCCCAGTCGGTTTTCTGCCCGGTGGAAGTGCGACAGTTCCCGTGTTCCCGCTCGCAATCGTCGATCAGAGCCCCGGTGACGCATCGTTGATCAATGGCGGCGGACTGTGGTCTCAGGAGATTGAATCGGGCAGAGGTGCCGACAATCTGACCTGGAATCCGGTACTGCGCAGCGTCGAAAATGGCCCGGATGGTCTGCCGGAGGTCACACTGACATTGTCGCCGAATTCTGCCGGAATGAAGCCGGACAATTTCGTAAGTCTGAGATTCGCGGCCGCAGCTCCCACGGGAAATTCTTCAAAAACTGTCCAGTGGATGCAGCACGGCGTTACCGCAGAAGATCTGAAAACTCTGGGACTGAACCAACTGGCGTTTCCTTCGACCCTGGGAGCAGGCACTCTGTCGAAGATGGAATGCACCCAAATCGCGGCCTGGCTGCAGGCGCACGCAGGACAGTCGTTTATTGTCTGTCTGTGCACACCGCAGCCCGGAAATACCGACCCGCAGGGATCAGCCACGGCAAACAGCCTGGCCAGCGTAAAACTTCTCCGTCCGGTCGCTGCTAGGATCATGGCGTCCGGAATCTCTGCCAGCGGCGAGGTTCGTGTTCGCCTCCAGCCATGTGTTCTGATTACATCGACGGCTGTCAACTCAACTTCCCCACAGGCCCCATTGAATCGTTATGTATACAGCGTTCGACTGAGCGAGTAGGTATCATGCAGATTCTGCCGCTTTTGTCCGTTCGTTCGAAAACTCTGCATTCACTGGCAGTCAGCGACATTCTGAATTTCCCTGTCTTTGCTGCTCGATAAAAGGTTTTGGTCCCATGCGTTCCGTCCTCACGCCGGTTGCCGGTTGACAGGATAGCGGACATCCACTTTGTTTAGAGGTCACTTCATGGTCGCTGCAACTGAAACACTGGACACCACGGTTCGCGATTTTCAGAAACTGAAAACATCGCTGCATCGACAAATGGTCGATGTGATCGACTTCAACAAAGCTGAAGGTCTGTCGGAAGGTGAACTTCGGGGACAACTGCGTTCCCTGGCCGACTACATGTGCACTCGTCAATCGCTGCGGCTGGATGGTCAGCAGCGCGAAACGATGGTCAGCGAAATAATGGATGAGATCTATGGCTTCGGGCCAATCGAATCGCTGATGGTAGATCCCGAGGTCACCGACATTCTGGTAAACGGTCCCGATCGGGTTCTGGTTGAACGAAAGGGGTTGCTGGAGTCCACGAACATCCGGTTTGCCGATGCCAATCATCTGATGCAGTTTATCCATCGCCTCGTGGGTCGTGCGGGTCGTCGGATCGATGAATCCAGTCCGATCGTGGATGCTCGTCTGCCGGATGGTTCGCGTTTCAACGCTGTGATTCCACCGCTGGCCCTGTGTGGTCCGACTGTATCGATTCGCCGGTTCGGCAATCGCCGGTTGCAGATGGAAGACATGATTAATTACGGTTCACTGGCTCCAGCCATGGCGGACTTTCTGATTCTGGCGATTCGAGGTCGCATGAATATGATCGTCAGTGGAGGTACCGGTGCCGGGAAGACAACACTGCTGAACTGCATGAGCCGCTTCATTCCCGATACACAGCGTATCGTAACCATCGAAGAGACCGCTGAACTAAGCCTGCAGCAGTCGGACGTCATTCCGCTGGAAACGCGGCTGCCGAATCTGGAAGGTAAAGGGGCCGTGACTCAGCGTGATCTCCTGCGAAACGCGCTGCGGATGCGACCAGACCGCATTATTGTCGGTGAGTCGCGTGGCGGAGAAGTGCTGGACATGCTGCAGGCCATGAATACCGGTCACGATGGTTCCATGAGCACGGTGCACGCCAACGACACCCGTGAGACGCTCGACCGGCTCGAACTGATGATTGCTCTGGCCGGAGTTGACCTGCCGTCCCGCATTGCTCGACAGTACATCGCAAACGCCGTGGATATCGTGATTCATGTAACGCGGCTGCACACCGGGGAGCGTCGTATAACCCGCATCTCGGAAGTGTCCGGACTGAAAGATGGTGAGTACCGGATGGACGACATCTTTGTATATCGAATCAACGGTGAAGACAAAGCAGGGCATCCGATCGGAAGTTTCTTTGCGACCGGCTATCAACCTGTGGCGCTGCGACGTCTGGCTCTTACCGGTGCCGATGTCGAACAGTATCGTCCCTTGTTTGAAGCCCGCGAACTGAAAATGGCCAAGGACTAGATTGACGCGCGTTCCGCGCCGGAACTGCGATCGTAACAACAGCTTTTGACACTTCGGATACAGACGACATGATCGCTCCCAATATTCCTGTTTCGACCCTCGAACGACGCCAGGATTTTTCAGGTCTGTTGCGTGAGAATCAGCAGTTCGCCACCGGCTCCGGAAAAGGAATCGGTGAATCGGTCAATGGCTGGTTTGATCGGCTGATGATTCAATCGGGGATGCAGACGACTCCGATGGTCTGGCTGGGACTCTGTGTTCTGTCGGCGGTGGCTTTCGGCGGGATGACACTGATTCTGACCGATCGAGGACTTCCCGCGGCATTCTTTGCGGTGCTGGGACTGGTCTTGCCGCTCGGACTTGCGATCTATCTGCGAAATCGCCGTCAATCCGCAATCATGGCCCAATTGCCCGGCATGGCCGATGAACTGGCTCGCAGCGCTCGGGCCGGACGCAACCTCGAACACTCTTTGCTCCTCGTGGCCGGCGACACGCCGGCACCCCTCGGAGATGAACTCAAAGTCTGTGCCCGACGCATGGAAATGGGTCTGGACGTGGCCAGTGCTGTCCGCGATCTTGCAGACCGTACCGGTGTGACAACCCTGACAATGTTCTCGTCTGCATTGTCGCTCCATCAGGATACCGGTGGCGATCTGATCCTGGTTCTGGAACGTCTGGCGACGGCTGTTCGCGATCGACTGCATTTCGTCGCGCGACAGCGAGCTGCGACGGTGGCCAGTCGTTGGGGGGCCGCAATGATGATTCTGATTCCTCTGATTGTGATGATGATCTATACGGTCTGGTATCCCAATTACCTGACGCAACTTACCGATTCGTCATGGGGGCGCAGATCGTTGTGGTTTGGGATCACCGGTCTGTTGACGGGCAGTTTTTTCGTCTATCGCATTTTGGCACGCAGTGCGCGGTTCTGATCGCGCGCAACACGTGTTCTGTGAGCGTCGGTGTGCAACGAATCGTGATCCCAATCGACTCTCTGAATTTAAAGTGATCTTTTATCTGACAGCCTCGGCGTGATCGATGCTGCAGCGATTCCGGAGCAATTATTATGTACTTCATTTGGTTTCTGGCAGCGGCTGCGGTTTTGGCTGTTGGTCTCGCCGTAAAGAAATTTTTTTCGCCCACCGAGAAGCGATTGCTCAGCCCGTTTCAGCAGTCGCGTCCGCTGCCTGATCTGAGTTCATCCCACGATCCGGATCCGGCCGCGAAAATTCAGGCGGGACTGCTGAAACTGGCACAGCCTTCCGGCGAACATGCTCAGGCCACAGCCGCGCACAACGCAGGCCTGCACGTGTTTTCTGCGCCGGGGGGCCTCGAAACGGAGTCTGCCACTGGCTGGAGCGCTATGAACGCCGCCAGAGGTCCGGCAGAGCAGGGGACTGATCGGCGATCGACCTGGGGAGATCGACGCCTGTTCTCGGAGTTTCGCGGCATCCTCGCGGATACTCCTCATTTGCTGAATCCGATCGTGCCGGAAGATCTGCCGATGCGAGAGGACCAGATGCTCTTCGGGAGCATTACTCCGGCTGTCGCACAACTCCTTCCGGAGACGGCCGGTCGCCGGGAAATCCAGCGTAAAAACCTTGTGGGGGCTGGCTACACATCGCGTGCCTCATGGATCAATCTGACCGCCGTTCGATTCATTCTGGCGTTCCTGTCGATTGTCATCGTCGGCTATCTGTTGATCATGTTGCCATCCGCCGCAGAACCATGGCTGGTGGCAATGCTGATTATCGCGCCGCTGCTGGCATGGGCTATTCCGCCGCTTGTGGTTGCCTTTAAGGCGTCGGAACGCAAAATTGATATCGAACGCGGACTGCCTGACGTGCTGGACATGATGAACATGGGTGTCAGTCAGGGGCTGACCGTACCTCAGTCCCTCAAACGTATCAGTCGTGAGATCAGCAGTGTGCATCCTGCCCTGGCCGAAGAATTACAACTGGTCAATCAACAGGCAGAAGTCGGAAGCATGCCTCAGGCACTTCGCAATTTCTCGCAGCGGATTGATTCGCCGGAAGTGAATTCATTCACATCGCTGCTGATTCAGTCAGAAGTTACCGGGACCAGCATCTCAAGATCGCTCACGGAGTACAGTGATGGCATCCGCAGTTCGCTGAAGGAACGCGCGGATTCCCGCGCTAACCTGGCCTCGTTTAAATTGCTGTTCCCGGTCGCCCTGTGCCTGATGCCTTCAGTGTTTATGTTCCTGCTCGGCCCTGCGATCGTACAGTTCTCAGACTTCTACAATAACCAGGCACAACAACTTCAGCAAAGCCGTGAAGACGCCATTCGCAGTCTGGATCAGGCTCCGACGCTCGATTACAGTCGCCTGACCGGCCAGTTCAATCAGCCGCAATAGCGGGCTTCATGCTCGTAGCGGGTTCCTGCTGAATCTATGACCGCCTAACTCTTCTTCCGTACCGTCCTGTCGATATTGGTGGCGCCGAGCGGTTCGCGGTTGCGAACCCTCATCTCCCGGATTTTGGCGGCAATCTTGCCGAGCGTGCGCTGGGCGCGCTGAGTTCCATTCTGGGATGCCGCCTGCAACGCTGCTCCCATAGCGCGTTGCAACGACACCATGTCCTTCCGAAACTGGTCAAATTCGCTGCGATATGCCTCCAGTTGCCCGGATGCAATTCGCGGTTCGATCAGTGTCTGAAACACTTCCTCAAGTCGCCTGCGTCCTCCGGCACCGCTGGTCATACCGATGTCGAATGCCTTAATTTCCCGATGGCACCTCGTTTGAAGTTCGCGGAGCCAGCGACGAACATCACTCCACTCGTCTCGGTCTTCGCGATCAGAAGCCAGTCGCTCTTCCGGTGACAACTCCCGATCCAGCTTGCCCAGTGCTGCTTCGATGGAGGCAAGTTTCTGACGCAGTCCCGTCATCTGACGCTCAATCTGACGAGCTGATTTCCATGCCGCTTCGATTCTGGCATACATCATATCTTCGGTCAGCGGAGTCATGCTGTCCGCGAATTCCGTGTCGTCCTCAACGAACTGGCCGTCGTCTTCCGTGGGAGTATTCTGGAGATAGCCGTATCCCGCGACAGCGTTCATCGCC
>JAGQQS010000024.1 GCA_020426105.1 Planctomycetaceae bacterium | reverse complement strand
CATCCTAATTCGCCGATCGAAGTATTCAACATTCATCGCGGTGTTATTCGTACATTGGCTGAATCCGTGGCTATTGCCGGTTCAGCCAATCAGCGCCTGGATCGGATTGCCTTCGGGCAGAACAAGTGTGGGGCGCAGCAGATTCGGATCATGAAATACATGCTGAGTATTGACGTTGAGGAAGCGGTAGACTGTCGAAAGGATATCTCCTGGCGAATATCGCTGGGTAATCGGAAAGGCCGCATGTGCATCCGTCTCACCGATGACCTGTCCTACCTTCAAACCGCCGCCTGAAAACAGGACGCAGCTCGCACCCGGCCAGTGATCCCGTCCACCGTCCTTATTGATTTGCGGAGTACGACCGAACTCACCGTAGGCGACGATCATCACGCGTTTATCGAGTCCGCGGGCGTACAGATCCGTTACCAGTGCCGCAATGGCCTGATCCACTCGCGGCAGGCAGTTTTCCTTAAGTATCGCAAAGTTGTTCGTGTGCGTATCCCAGTCGCCGCCACTCAGCACAGTCACAAATGTCACGCCGGCTTCGACCAGTCTGCGAGCCAGCAGGCACCCCTGTCCAACGCTGTAGGGACCGTACGATTCCCGGACGTGTGGATCTTCCTGAGTCAGATCGAACGCGTTCAAAGCGCGGTCGCTGGTTACCATTTCCATCGCCTGTCGCGTGAACCGGTTGATGCCGTCAAACTCATTATGCACATCGATATCTTCACGCAGACGATCAAAGGTCTTGCGAAGTTCGCGACGGTCCTGCAATCGGGCCAAATTCATGCCGTCCGGCATCCGCAGATTCATGACATTGAAATCATCTTTGCTGGGATCGCTTTCTGTCGTAAACGGATTGTAGGCGGGCCCCAGAAAACCGGATGCTCCCAGCGACTGTCGCCTCGGGATGCTGACATAGGCTGGCATCACCGGGTGGTTGGAGCCCCGCAGGCGGGAGATCACAGAACCAATCGACGGATTGATGTTTTTGGTCGTCGCTGCGGTCGGGTTATGGCCAGTCATCATCCAGTGCGATGCGGGCAGATGTGAAGCGTTTCCGTGATGCACCGAACGCACGATCGCCACTTTGTCCATGATCTTTGACTGATGTGGCAGGTACTCACTGATCTGATATCCCGGGAGGTTTGTGGCGATGGACTGAAATTCGCCACGAATCTCGCGGGGGGCATTCGGCTTCAGATCGTACATGTCGATATGGCTCGGACCACCGCCCATGGAAATCTGAATGACTGCCGTCGGCTCGCTGCCCGTTTCTCCGGCCAGCGCCCGGCGACAAAGTTCATCGGCCAGCGTCATGCCACCCAGTGCCAGTGATCCGACCTTCAGGAACGCGCGCCGCCCCAGGGCAATCGTCGGTAATTCTGTGGATGGTGCATATCCGGGCATCGGAAACAACCTCATACAATTCGCAGATGACGCATTCGGACTCTGCAGCGTACCGCAAATCAGGCCTGGAATACAACACAATGTCCCGTAAATTGTTCCGCCGTCCTTGTGGTCGGCACTCCGGTGCCGTCCGCTACGGATTGGACCCGCCTGGTTGCCAGTGTGGCCACATTGCCGCAGAGCCTGCGGTCAGCGACGTAAGGGTCTTTTCGGCACGATCTGCGAGCCGCATGACGCAAAGTTGTCGAACGCCGTTCCGCCGACTGCCATAGACCAGCCGCTTGCCATCGGCTGAAGGCTGAGGATGATAGTGCAGCGTGCCGGGAGCCGAGTGCGTCAGTTGTTCTGTTCGCCCGTCGAGCGTTACCGCAAACAGTTCAACACCGGAACCTGTTTGAGCTGTAAAAAAAACGGTCTGACTGTCGGTGGACCAGACCGGTGTATCACTGCTGCCACCATGAAAATCGGGCACATCCAGAAATTCGATGACTCCGCGATAACCTCCTCGATCCGCCAGTTTTTTCAAGCCGGTGCCATCCGCACGAACGATATACGGGTGGCAGTTGTAATGTTCTCCACTCACGAAGAGCACCCACTGTCCGTCGGGCGACCAGGTCGGGCCAAAGTTGAAAGGGTGTCCTGTCGCAATCTGCATGGCATTGGAACCGTCAGCATCAGCCAGATAGATCTGATAGTCCTTGTGGTACGCGACGCGGCGTCCGTCGCGCGAGCTGCTGAACCCATACGT
>JAGQQS010000023.1 GCA_020426105.1 Planctomycetaceae bacterium | reverse complement strand
TGGATCACGCCGGGGGGGAAGAAGGGGTAGGTCGTTAGCTCCTTCCCCCTGAAAGCGGGGAGAAGGTGGCCGACAGGCCGGATGAGGGGGCATTTCGCCAGGGCCAAATACCGGAACAGTGTCCTCGCTCCGCCCGCTCCTCCCAGTCGATTACGGCGAACAGATTTTGTCATTCATGTGTTCAATTGCCCACGCCGTGCCTGGGAAAGCAGACAAATCGAAGCCATGCAACCCAGGAAGTGCTGCGGCGATTTCACCGGCTCCGAGTGCTGTCGTTCACGTTGTTCTTCGGATTCGCGGTATTACAGCACCGGATGTCACTGGCTGGTGTCAAACCCTATCTGCAGAACCCGGCCCCGGATGCGATCACGGTCATCTGGTTTACGGAGTCAAATGTTCCAGGCTCACTGACCGTAAATCTGCCTGCGGGCGGGACGCGGGTGATGATGTCAACCCCGGAACTCAGACCTGAACTGGAATACCATCCCGATGAGTTGATGACGAGTCGCTCAAACGCCGCCTGGATGCATCGGATTCGAGTCACCGGTCTGGCAGCAGGAACGAGCTATTCCTATGAAGTGCAGCAGGGGACAGACACGTTTACCGGTCAGATCCATACCGTGCCGGATGAAATGTCAGCCGTGCGTTTCATGGTCTACGCGGACTCCGAAACAGAACCCGAATCAACTGGCACCTGCGTTGGGTGGACCTTGCCCGGCAACCCGGGCCATAAACGTCAGTACGTGGCCGACCAGACAACCGGCTACAGTGAAAACCTGAAAGTCATCAAGTCACGGGATCCGGCCTTCATTGGAATCGCGGGTGACATCGTCGAATCCGGCGGTGAACAAAGGGACTGGGATGAATTCTGGCGGCATAACGCGGGTGACCTCAATGATATTGCCAGTAGTACTCCAATCCTTGCCGCACCGGGAAACCACGAAGTCTATGGCGGACCGGGGCCCTTCGGTGGTTACAATGATGAAGGATCAATGCGAGCTCAAGGCAAGTTCAAAACCTACTGGGAAGCTCCGTCCAACGGCACGAGTGCACACGACGATCGATACTACAGGCTCGACTATGGACCGATCACGTACATCTCACTGGATGTGACTAACGGGCAGCCAAATGGGACGAGCAGTGACACGAACTGGATGGTGGGGGACGGACCCGGTTACCCGGATTTCAATCCGGGTTCAATTCAATATCAATGGCTGGAAACACAGTTGGCAGCAGCGCAGATACGCAGTCGCTTTACTTTCGTGCAGCTCCACCACGTTCCTTATTCGACGGGTCCGCATGGATTTCCGCCCGGCACCGGGACTGGTTTCGACAATCAGTCAGGCCAGCCGGTCCGAGTGCTGACACCTTTGTTTGCAAAATATGGTGTTGATGCGGTGTTTGCCGGTCACGACGAAACGTACCAGCATTCGGTCGTCGATGGCATTCATTTCTATGACATTGGCATGGGCGGAGACGGGCTGAGAGGACCCGGATCCGGATTGGACAGCGCACATCCGTCAATCCAGACAAATCCTTATCAGAAGTTCACAGCGCATTTGAATGCACCGGAAGTCTGGAACGGTCCGCAGCTTGTGAGCGGGGGTAAGCATTATGGTCACATGGAAGTCAATGTCACATTTGATGCGGCGGCAGGAATCTGGCAGGCACAACTCGACCCCGTCTATATCTTTCCGTTAATGGATCCTGCAGGAAAGGTGACCGGGTGGGAGCGTCGTATTTACAATGACACGGTTGTCCTGACCGGGACGCCCGCACCGCCAGCCGCTAAAGCCGACACGAGCTGCGCCATGGATGGCCCTGCCGTACCGCAGGGAATCTGGCAGGATGGAAATCCGACCGGAGATCTGTCCAACACTCATGTGCTCGGTGCAGCGACTCGATTGGCGAATGGCACGGTGATTGTGGCCGGCGGGCTGAGCGGGTTTCCTGCATTGCTGGCGACGACAACGGCGGAAATTTATGATCCCGCGGCGAAATCCTGGTCAGTCACCGGATCCCTCAGCACGCCGCGCTGGTCTCTGGACGCCATCCTGCTGGATAATGGTAAAGCGTTGTTCGCCGGCGGATCCAGCGCGTTCAGCCCCACCGCTGCCCTCGCCACGGCAGAAATCTATGATCCCGCGAATGGTACGTTTGCAACGACTGGCAACGAGCTTTCCGTTGCTCGTCACAGTTCCGGCATCAGTCGACTGAATGACGGGCGAATCCTGATCACGGGAGGCAATACGGCGGGGAACAATCTGAACGGCACCGGTGTCCCGGCGGTCGATGTCTATGACCCGAATACAAATAGCTTTAGTCCCGCCGCACCCATGAATTCCGGGCGAGCGCTGCATGCTCAGGTTACGCTAAGGGATGGACGTGTGCTGGTGGTCGGTGGCGCCCAGCGAGATGCAGAACTCTACGATCCGGCAAACAATACCTGGTCAGTCTCGACGAATCTGCTGCCTGCAACGCTGAAGGACATGAAGGCTTTTGAACTCTGCAATGGTCGAATCTTTATCGCAGCCGGCCAGAACGCAAAGGACGGAGTAACGACGGACGACACCTGGTTCTTTGATGTCGACACGATGAAGTTCACACCCGGTCCCGGCATGGCCGGATTCAATTATTCTGAGACCGGCGTCCAGATCGGCACCAGCGATTATTCGGCGTTCGACCTTTTTCCGGCAGAGCATCCGCTGCATGGACGCTACCTGCTGTTTGCCGGAGGAGAACATGATCCACTTGTGGGTCCGGATGTGGAACTGAATTCCGCCTGCATCTACGACGCCGTGCAAAACAGGTTCTTTAATGTCGGCCCAATGCCGTTCACGCATGACGACCACACGGAATCGCTGCTCCCAATCAACGCTGCCGGCCATCCGGAAGTACTGCTGTTCGGCGGCAATCGCACCAAGGGCACCAGTCGGCTGGAAGTGCTGATTTCAGCTCCGAAATCCGAGACGGATGGCAGAAACGGCGAATAACCTCCTTCATCCGGCCTGTCGGCTGCTTTCTCTGCCTCACCAGGGAGATTGTGCCGCCTTTGAGCCGTTCTATCGTTGGAGTCTGCAGCACAGTGTTTGATGTCGCAATTTGAATCACCGAAACCATCGACGACGGGGGCGTTCTTCCAGGATGGAACGTCGATTTGGAAAAACTCTTCGCCGAACTTGATCGTCGATCGCCGGGTTAGCTCTGAAAAAGTCGATGGGAACGCTTTGAAGCAATACTCGTAGCAGAATTCGTGTGAATTCTGATTTCACCCCGCTTCGGAAGTCTCACGACATTGATTCAGGAGTGGCCAATTGACCGCGCCTGGGTTGTCCGATATGGTGTCATCCCCCCGAAGCGTTTCAGTCTGGTGAGAACCCCAACCGCAATTCTGTCATGATAGATGAGGACCATGGCACGTGAAGATCATTCCGATGGCACTGTTCGCTGTTTACGTCCTGTCCCTGCCTGCGGTAGTTTCGTGTCCTGCCCTCGCTGAAGA
>JAGQQS010000305.1 GCA_020426105.1 Planctomycetaceae bacterium | reverse complement strand
GGCAACAGTTTCGCGAGAGCTTTCTTTCGGTCTTCGAGGTTGTCGGCGAGAATCATTTCTCGAACAGCGTCGATACGATCGCCTTCAAAGAACATGTGCTCGGTTCGTGTCAGGCCGATGCCCTGCGCACCGAAGGCGATCGCCTGTTCGGTCTGCTCGGGATTGTCCGCGTTCGTGCGAACAGCCAGGCGAGTGACCTTGGAGCACCATTCCATCAGCTGTTTGAAGGCCAGGAACTTTTCGGTCCTGGCGGCAGCTTTGTCGCCAAAGAGCAGGCCCATGACGATGCTGGATGGCCCCGTCTTAACTTTGCCGCCGTAAATTGTACCGGCAGTCCCGTCGATGCTCAGATGATCCACGCCTTCCTTGAAGGTCTGGCCAGCGATTTTGACGGTCTTCTTGTTGTAGTCGATCTCCACAGCGCTGGCGCCGCAGATGCAGACCTTACCCATCTGGCGAGCCACGAGAGCTGCGTGTGAAGATACACCGCCCTTGGCTGTCAAAATACCGACAGCAGCGATCATCCCACGGAGGTCTTCCGGTGACGTTTCGTTGCGGACGAGCAAAACGTGTTCGCCCTTTTCAGCAGCGGCTGCCGCGCGGTCGGCGTTCAGATAGATCACGCCCGACGCAGCACCTGGACCGGCAGGCAGACCGGTCGCAAGAACCCTGGCCTTCTTGATCTCTGCCAGGTCAAAGTCCGGAGCAAGAAGCTGCTCAAGCTGATCCGCCGGGTTACGCATGATCGCGGTTTCCCAGTCGATGAGCTTCTCTTTGACCATGTCCATGCTGAACTTCAGAGCCGCAGCGGCAGTACGCTTGCCGTTACGAGTCTGCAGCATGAACAGCTTACCCTGCTGAATTGTGAACTCAACGTCCTGCACGTCTTTGAAGTGCTTCTCCAGTGTCGCACGGACTTTCATCAGCTCGGCAAATGCTTTGGGCATGGCCTTTTCGAGCTTCGCCACAGGCTCTGGTGTGCGGACGCCCGCCACCACGTCTTCACCCTGAGCATTGATGAGGAACTCACCGTAGAACTCATTGGCACCGTTGGCCGGGTTACGTGTGAACGCCACCCCCGAACCGGAATCGTCGCCGGTGTTGCCATAAACCATCGCCTGTACGTTGACGGCCGTACCCCACTCAGCGGGAATATTGTACTTGCGGCGATAAACAATCGCTCGGTCATTCATCCACGAGCCGAAGACAGCTCCGGCGGCACCGCGCAGCTGATCCCACGGATCGTTCGGGAACACTTTGCCAGTACGCTCTTTGACAAGCGCCTTGAATTGTTTGACCAGCTCTTTCTGGTCGTCCGCGGTGAGATCGCTGTCGATGATATCTTTGTGATATTTCTTGTGCTTGTAGCCTTCGATGACGACTTCGAATGGCTCATGATCTTCGCCTTCGCGCTTCTGTACACCCAGAACGACGTCGCCGTACATCTGGATGAAGCGGCGGTAGCAGTCCCATGCAAATCGCTCGTTCTTTGTCGCTTCGGCCAGGGAAAGAACGGTCTGGTCATTGAGTCCAAGATTCAAAATTGTGTCCATCATGCCCGGCATGGAGTCGCGAGCACCGGAACGAACGGCGACAAGCAGTGGCATGCCCTTCGCGTCGCCGAACTTGCAACCCATAATCTTTTCCATGTTCTTGATGCCGGCTTCCATCTGAGCCTGAAGTTCCTTTGGGTAGGACTTCTTGTTCGCATAATAGTAAGTGCAAACTTCCGTCGTGACGGTGAATCCGGGAGGCACAGGCAGATTGATGCGGGTCATTTCCGCGAGATTCGCGCCCTTGCCGCCCAGCAAGGCCTTCATTGAGCCGTCGCCATCCGCCTTGCCATCACCCCAGGTATAAACGTATTTTGCTTTTGCCATCGAATTGAACCCTATGAATTTGGTTAGGCCGAGAACCGTTTCAGCCAACGTTAGAAAGGCGAATCAGGCAGCAGCGACAACTGAAATTACTCAGCATCGTGCGTCCGACCCGATGGGGCAAAATCTGCCCGAGACATTCTCGTCACAGACCCCCAAAACAAACGGCCAGAATCGGCCGCTCGCAGCGCGCACCGCAACCGGAGACCGATTCGGCGGACAAACGAGCGGGAACGGTACCAACGGCATCCCCAAACTGCAAGTACTTTCCCATTCCGTAGCTAAACCCGGCAATTTTGAGACACTGTCCATAAAATCCGCAGTCAGTGCGCCCAATTTGTAGCCAGAAGCCGTCAAACCCTGTCCGCGTTTTGAAACGTGACCACATCGGGTATGATCCATCCGGGAATCCGGGCGGGACCGGCTTCGCCCGCGTTTGAGACCTTGTCGTACGGAGCGCCAGTATGCCGTCAACCAGTCTTAACCGCCGCGTGGGATGTCGATCGGAGGATCATCCTCGCATCGCCCGCCGCGCTCTGGTGCAGGCGGGTGGTATGAGTCTCGTCGGTATCGGTCTGT
The DNA here is from genome assembly GCA_020426105.1 of Planctomycetaceae bacterium. Classification (GTDB taxonomy): domain Bacteria; phylum Planctomycetota; class Planctomycetia; order Planctomycetales; family Planctomycetaceae; genus SXXK01. The sequence goes on along the minus strand of JAGQQS010000305.1, from coordinate 7,124 downwards.
CGGATCTGCTGCGGCTGGAAGCTCAGGCAGCGGGCAACCAGCGCTCCGGCAAGGCGAAGTCCGTCGTGTTTATCTTTCAATCCGGCGGACCGTCGCAACACGAAACATTCGACCCCAAGCCGCATGCGCCTGACACGATCCGTGGAGAATACGGCGTCGCGCAGACACGTGTCCCCGGTGAGCTGTTCTGCGAGCATCTGCCGAAACTCGCTGCCCGCTCGCAGATGTTCTCCATCGTGCGAACGATGCACCACGTTGCCGGACGCGAGTTTCGGAATGAGCACAATAGTTGCACGTATCTGCTGCACACCGGCACGACCGCGCTGCCGATCGGTGATACGAATGCATCCATCAGCCAGCCGCGCCCGGGACGCGTGCAATGGCCGTCCATCGGATCGATGGTTGCCTATGCCGCGCCCACGGATGCCGACGTCGGTTTGCCTGCGGTGATTGAATTGCCTCGCGCCAATCTCATGAAATACACGGGGCGTGAATCAGGATTGCTTGGCCCGCATTTTGATCGGTTCGGTGTTGATCTGGCCTGCAGGTGCAACGCGCCTGACGCCGGTGGCTCTTGTCCCAATTGTTACAGCCACGACGACCCGAATCTCGATCCGGAACGCAGGCCCGGCCCAGGTCCGAAGGCGTGGTGGAATAATTCAAGCTGTCGCAATCCGGAGTTTCACCTTCCGGATCTCGGTCTCGCAGAAGGAATCGGCGTCTCGCAACTGGAAGATCGCGCGGGATTGCTGCGACAACTGGATGAAGTCAGGCGAAGTCTCGACCGACACGAGCAAGCAGCGCCGCTGGCGGCATGGGAGGCGCGTCGACAGCAGGCGATGCGCTTCGTGCTGGCGTCACGGCCCGGCAAACATAATCCGTTCGACCTGACACAGGAAACCGATGCCACGCGTGACCTCTACGGTCGCGAAGAGTGGGGGCAGGGCTTCCTCGTGGCTCGCCGTTTGATCGAAGCCGGCGTACGGATGGTGCAGGTTAACCTCCGCGGCTGGGATACGCATCAAAACGCCTTCCGCGATCTGAAGGGCAGGCTGCTGCCTTCGATCGATTACTGTCTGAGCGGATTTCTCGACGACCTGTCGGCACGCGGACTGCTCGACGAGACACTGATCGTGATGTGTGGTGAGATGGGACGCACGCCGCGCATCTCACCGATCGCTGAAGGAGGCAGGAATGCATCGGGCGAAATCTTTACGCCGGGGCGGCACCATTGGGGCGACGTGTTTCCATGTTTCTTCGCTGGCGGCGGAATCGAGCCGGGCCGCATCATCGGCCGCACGGACGCACACGGCGGACTTCCCGTAACCGAAGCCTTCACCCCCGAAGATCTCGCCGCCACAATCTTTCATTGCCTCGGCATCGGACCGGACCGCGAGTTCCATGATTCAACCGGCCGTCCATACCGCGTCTATCGAGGTCATCCGATCGGAGAATTATTCAGTCAGGCGAGCGGAAAATAACAGCACGCCGCAGGCCGATTGCATCCGAATCGGACACCTGCAGAGATCGATGAGTTTAAGGGAAAGTTGGTGTGCCGGTAAAATGTCGATGCCCTCACCTTTCGGTCGCCTCAGACTTTATATAAAACGTGAAGTCCATCGCACGGCGGCGCGAGCCTCAGGTATGCAGCCATGTCCTTCTGATTTATCTGTCCTGTTGAAATTCCGACCGTCAGCGTCTCACCGAGCAACATCAGGAACTTAACCATGCCGTCTCCGAAACCTGGAATGCTGCTCAAAGAGAAGATGTTACGGGGCGAAACCGTCTACGGCACATTCTTCCAGTATACGGTCAATCCCGCGATCGTCGATATTCTGCCGGACGATGCGCTCGATTTCGTGATCGTCACCACCGAGCATAACGCGCTGGACCTGGCTGATTTCCTTCCGGTACGATACGCACTCGCCGCGAAGGGCATTGCCTGCCTGGCGCGTACTCACAGCCGCGAGCCGGATGATGTGTCAAAGGTCTGCGATACGTTTGACGGAGTTGTGGTGCCTTACGTCGAGGATGTAGAACACGCGCGTCGGCTTGCCGCCGCCGCCGTCTATCGCCCCCTGAAAGGACAGGCCCTCGAACGCGTGCTGGCGGAAGGCAAATGGCCCAGCGAAAAGACGCGCCAGTACGCCTTCGAGGAACGTTGCGCCAACACGGTCTTTGTGCCGATGATCGAATCGGTTCTGGCTGTCGAGAACCTCGACCGAATCTGTTCGATCCCCGGTGTCAACGCCGTTTTCGTGGGTCCCAATGATCTGACGACGAACATGGGCATTCCCAATGAGTACGACCATCCGGACCTTGTCGCGATGATTCAGCGAATTATTGACACCGCTGATCGCTCACATGTCGCCGCGGGAAGCTGGTTCGGCAAACGCGAGCAAATGGAACGTACCATTCAGCAAGGCTCCCGCTTTGTGGTCTATTCCAACGACGGTGCCTTACTTCGGGAATCGCTGGAGCAGTCCTTCATGCAACTCCGCAAACGCGGATGACAGCGTGTTTCAGTACATCATCGTCAATCGTTGAGTTTGGCTCGACTTTCTCTAAGCCGATTGAGGAGCATATTCACGGGGTTGCGACCACCCGTGCGGACAGGTTGTTCCTCGAGTCGTTTGATCGCTGAGTCCAGGGCTTCTCTTGCAAGCTCAGGTTGTTTTCCTTCGGTATAGAAATGTGCCATATGCTGCAGCGTGCGTGTTACGGCGAACTGGTACATGAACACATCCGGAAACTGATCTGCCAATTGCTGCTGCTGCGTGAGTGCCTGCTTCAGCGTTGCTTCAGCTCGCTCTGACTTTCCCTGCACAATCTGCATGGCGGCCATGCGGACCAGCGCAGTCGCGTAGAGGCTTCGATATTCGGGTACGCCAGGATGTGCGTCCACGAGTTCTCGGCTCAATTGAAGGGATCGTGTAAGCCGCTGCATATCTCCTGGCCGGGGCGATGGTCTCGTACTGAGCGTTTCCGCCAGTTCATACTTGAACCGATCCGATTCGGGAAACTCCTGCTGCAAATTTTCCAGAATCCCGATTGCGTGATTCAACGTTTCATCGGCTTGACTCCAGTCACGCGACAACTGCAGAATTCTCGCTCTGTCTTTGGTCGCTTGTGCCAATGCGACTCGATACGCCACACTGGAAGGGTGCTCTTTTGTTAGTGCGTTCAGGATTTCAAGTGCCTCGATGTTGGCCTCGAGCGTCCGTCGCAGTCGTTCGTTTTGAGGTGGACTCGGTGATTCGCTGCTTGTCGCCGGCAAACGGTTGAAGAATAGAGCTCTGCCTCGGTTTCTTGGTTCAACCGCGGTTCGCAAGCCGATGGAAACTAAACTGTTGATCGCAGTAGCCAGAATAAATCGCGCGTCGGGGGATTGCGAAACGTGCGGGGCGGCTGCGAGGACCTTTCGCAGTTCCTCAAGTTCCTGCATGGCCTTCGGTATCTCACCCGTTTTTGCGGAGGTCATCATCATCTGGTGCAGAATTCCGGCCTGAGCGAGCACAAGGCTGGAGTCGTCTGTTTTTTCAGCGGAGATTCTTGCGTACGCATTCAGCGTGGTCTGGTATGACGTTCGCGCATCCTCCAGTCGTCCGAGTTGTTGTTGGATATCGCCTACTCGACGCCGTGCAGCGGCCGATTCGATACTCAGGTCCTTGCTGTTTTCAACGGCAAGGCGGTCAAAGAAACCGAGCAAAGTTTCCAGCAGGGTGACGTCGGCATTGCTCAGCACAGCATCTGCCGCAGGGACTATCTCATCGTCGCTGAGTTCTTCCAGCAGTGTCTCTGACTGCCCGCGAGCGGCGATGTTATTAAAGACTTCTTCAAATGCTGAAACTGCCAGGTCCAGATTTGTTTCAGCACGGATCCGTTCCCGCTCAGCATTTGCTAATGCTGCTGTTTTTTCCGCCAGATTCAGTTCAGCACGTTCATACTGAATCTTTCCCGCGACAAGTGCTTTTTGGATCCGGTGATTGCTGATTCCCAGAATGATGGCCACGGTCACCAGCAAAAGCATCGTGATGGTCGCCAGTGAGGCGATCCAGGGGTTACGTTTGGACCATCGCCAGAGTCTTTCAACCGACGTTACGCGCCGCGCCAGAATGGGGCGGTCCTGCAGGAATCGATGGAGATCTGCCTCGAGTTCACGGGCGCTTTGGTATCTTCGTTCCGGTTCGGCCATGCACGCCTTCAGCGTAATTGTTTCCAGATCTGCCGGAATCTCCGGTCGAATTGTGCGCAGTCGGGTGATTGCCTGATGACTTCGACCATTCAGCAATTGTGGACCATCCAGCGCCGGCCGCAGCGCGAGCAGTTCGTACAAGGTCAGGCCCAAAGCATAAACATCCGTTCGCGAGTCTGCCTGTCCACGAAGCTGCTCGGGGGCCATGTACCGCAGCGTGCCGACAATTTCGCCTGTCTGCGTCACACCGTCCGGAACCGCTTGTCGCGCAAGCCCGAAGTCGGCAACCCAGATCGTCCCCTCTCGATCAAGAATCAGGTTGGCAGGTTTAAGATCCCGGTGAAGAATGCCCTGTCGGTGTGCATAGTCGACGGCATTGGCGACGTTGGTCAGCAACTTCACAACATTACGAATGTAAGCCTGGCTAAGCCGGATATCCTTCTCCGAAATTGAATCGCACGGAAGGCTGTCCAGGTGTGATGCCGTGTGCATGGCGACGCAGGTCTGATCATCGCGCTGCGGATCGCCGGCGGACTGAGGTGCAATTGACCGATTCGTGGTTGATTCAGTGCTGTGCAGCGTCTGAAGATTCACGGAGGCTATCGTACCAAACAGATGAACTGCCGCGTCGGCTGCAGCCCAGCGACCGGGCGGGCCGTCCGGTTTTGTGTTGCTCCTTTCACCGTTAACATCTGAAACAATAACCGACGATGACGCCGCCAGCGGTTCAGATTTAATCTGCCGAATGACATCTGACAGCGGGACTCCATCAATCAACTGCATGGCGTAATACTGCAGACCGTGGTCTTCGCCAATCCCATAGACCGGAACAATATTGCTGTGGTGCAGGCTCCCGGCGGATTCTGCTTCACGCCGAAATCTCTGCAGTTGCTTCTCCGAGTTGGCAATCAGTGCACTAATCACTTTGAGAGCCACATGTCGTTTGAGCGATTTCTGTTCGGCTTCATAGACAACTCCCATTCCACCTCGGCCGATTTCGCGAAGCAGCCGAAAGTCCCCGAGCGTCTGCGGCATCGACAGCAGTGCTGCTGAACTCCCGACTCCGGATTTGCGCTGTTGATCTTCGCGCTGACTCGCCCGTTCGACGAGTTGGACGGACGGAAATACGGCGCGAATTAAGTCCGCGTGCTCGGGATAGGTCTGACAGTAGTCTTCAATGACCGGGGTCTCACCCGCGCGGATGCGCCGCGCAAACTCTTCAGCCAGCTGATCGACGGGATGTTGTTCGTGATCGGGAGACATACAGGGAATTTCCGTTGTCAGGTGACGTGTCCTGTTTTTGATTCCAGACGCTGCATGATTTCGCTCAGCCGCGCTGCGGCACGCAGATAGCGATTACTGGCTGCCGTTGGTGTCAGGCCCAGGATTTCAGCAACCTGACTGTTGCCCAGTTGCTCAAAATGTCGCAGCGCCAACACTTCGCGATCCACTTCGTTCATCGAATTCAGGGCTTGCTCGAGCCACTGCATTTCTTCTGCCTGCGCGACGATCTGACTGGGAGACGTGAGTTGACCAACCAGGAAGTGCGCGATGGAGAGACTCGTGCCATTGGACGTCCCGGTCGATGAAAAATGAATCTCTCGTTTCACATCTCGTTTCTGTCTGAAATGCCGACGATGAATGTCCACCAGTGTTTGCAGTGTTTGCTGACGCAGCCAAACGAAAAATGTAACGTCCCTGGATTCCAGAAACGATGGCAGGCGATTGGAGGCCTCCAGATACGCCTCCTGAAGTATATCGGCCGCATCAATCCGTCCGCGGATACGTGGGTCCAGACGGAAGCTCACGATTCTTTCCAGACGCTCACCGTAGGTCGAGAACAATGCCGCCAGCGCCTGCTGACCGCCTTCCTTAAGCATACGGCGTTCGTCGTCATGATCTTCGATCATTACCAATTCCTGTGCAGTTGAAGACGATGGCTCACACGTACAGAGAAACAACGGTTCGGTCGTTCCGGCTCCCCGAAATCCGCAGATGTTAAACAATTTCAGAAAAACACCTGTGGATTATTCCGGAACCGCGACGGTACTGACTTCACGGGTCAGAAAAGGGGGCAGGAACCAATAGCCAAATGGCCCGAAGGGTGCTGCGCACTATTGGTTCCTGACCCCTTTTCCGATGCCCGTTGCCAAACTGTTTCGGTTGCTGCGTCTCGATGCGTTCATGATCGACGTTTCCTGGCTTTTGACCAAGTCCGACTTCCACGAAATCCAGAATATACGGCGGACTGACAATTGAGAGTTCCAGAATGTGCAACTCCTCGTCATAATTCACGAGTTGAGGAAACTCGATGCCCTTCAATCGCACGATTTTCCGTTCGGCAAGTCGCCGGTAGGTTGCCAGCTCTTTTTGACATCGTTCGTGGTATCGATGAATCTTCACGACGGTTTCTACAGTAGTTCGCCAGAGAAAGGCATCCAGCCCCCAAGCGGGTTCATCAAACTGAGTAACAACGCCGTGACAGCTGCAGTACGCGCTACGGCGTTCCATTGTCTCGAAAGGTATGTCAGCCATGGCCAGTGAAACCTCTGTGGCGCGAACTTCCTTTACTGCGTATTTTGAACTCATTGCGGACGGAAAGTCCTATTCACTGGGACAGGTTGCTTCAGATTTTGTGATTTTGACCGCGGATTGCACGGATAACACGGATGAGAAACGCAAGCGCGGAGTCGTGCTGAGGCACAGTTGTGGGGGCGTTTTAATATGAGCAACAATCCTTTCGAGAGTCCTGAAGTCCCTGATACGATGGTGCTCCCGCCCAGGCGATGGAGTTCGGCACTGCTCAAAGTAATGCTGTGGGGATTGGCAGGTGGTCTGTTGGTTGCCTTGATGTTGCCGAACCTTCGACGGGGCCGGGAGCCATCTCGGCGCACTCAGTGCAAAAATAATCTGAAGCAGATCGGGCTGG
>JAGQQS010000304.1 GCA_020426105.1 Planctomycetaceae bacterium | reverse complement strand
GCGAGCGACAAAAATGCAGCGTGGGTGAAGGACAATCCGGTAACCCCGGGTGACTATCTCGCCACTGTCTGCCATGCATGCGGCCTCAATCCAGCGCAGGAAATTCGAGATCTTTCAGGCCGTCCATTTAAGATTTGCGACGGGGAACCGATCTCAGCCCTCCTTGGCCAAACCATCAATAAATCTTACAGATAGACCGATGCCGCTGAAAAATGTGAGTACTCGGATTTACATCGTCGGCCACGGCACGTCAGTGGGCGACCGTCGGCGGTATTCTCGACTGCCCATCAAAGCAACTCGATGCCACTCGTGCGTGCTCTATCGCCCTTTTGTTTCTTTTCCGAAGCGCTGACAAAAAGCGATTCAGCCGAAGACTATTTGACCCGCACAAGCTTCATCAGGCGTCCCGAGACGTTCCAGTCCTGCACGTACAAATTACCGTCTTTGTCCCAGTAGGAACCGTGTGTTCCACTGAAGATGCCTTCTTTCCACTGATCCTGCGGCACATTGTAGCTGGCTCCCAGTTTAGGATCCGGATTGTGGCCCAGAACTGAAATGATCCTGTTGGTCTTGTCCAGAATGACAAGGCGACCGTGCAGGTCCGGCACAGATACAAAATCTCCCTGGACCGCAACTGACGTAGGCATTCCCAGTCCAGTGATGACTTCTTCGATAAAATTGCCATCAAGATCATAGTGCAGCAAGCGGCCTTTGGGTTCATGATTTCGATCACAAATGAGCAGTCGTGGTGGATCGTAGCGTGTGTCGAGAGTCATGCCGTGCGCCGTGTTGAACTGTTTCAGGTCATTTCCTTTGGCGCCGAAGTGCATGAGATACTTGCCATTTTTGTCGAATTTGAAGATGTGATTACTGGCGTAACCATCCGACAAAATAATGTCCCCGTTGGGCGCCACGGTGATTGCCGTCGGGCTGAATTTCTGCAGATCCAGACCGGATTCTTTCGGGAACGGCAATTTCAAGACGATGTCTCCTGTTTCCGCACTGAATTTGATTCCCTCCGCGTTCGCATTGCGGGCTCCGTAAATGAACTCCCCATCCGCCTCATCCCGGATCTCCATGTCGTGAATTTTTGAATGTTCGTCACTGACAAAGCGGCGAATGACTTTGCCATCGGGAGAGAATACGAATACTCCCATATCCGCACTCGTGTAGATATTGCCTGCTTTGTCGATCACAACACTACCGTGAGTCGGCCCGATCACCGACTTTCCGTCGTCACCAAGTCCCCAGCCCGGAACAGTATCGAACGTCATCGCGCCTGCTCCCATTCGTACCGGAGCGACAGCATCTGCTGCGGATGAGGGCAAGGTTATGCAGAGAACTACAGTGAAGACGACAGATTTCAAAAAGCTCTTCATGGACAGGATTCCTGGTTGATCTTTAAGCGGCATTGGTCAGACTAGCGTGAACCCCCCGGTGAGATTCTGCGCGGGCCGGGAGTCGTGAGCATTAAAAAAGCTTCGCCCACAGCGCGAACAGCAGTCGATCGGTCTTAGAGCTGCTGCGCGATCAGGGCGGGCTGCAGATTTTTCAAGGCTCTCTCAGCAAGTTCTAGTTGAAGAAAAGCGAGGTTGTCAAATGGTCACATGGTATTGGCAGAATCCCAGGCTGGCTGCGAAACGCACATTGGCAATTCTGAGCCTGCTCTTGGTGACACCGAGCGTTTCGCTGCACGCAGCGGAAAACTCCAGACCAAACGTGATTCTGATCATGGCAGATGACTTCGGCTACGAATGTGTCACGGCAAATGGAGGTGAATCGTACCAGACGCCAAATCTCGACAAACTTTCCGCTGCCGGAGTGCGATTCGAAAATTGCCACGTGCAGCCTCTCTGCACTCCGACCCGCGTGCAGCTGATGACCGGCAAATACAATGTGCGGAACTACCTGAAGTTCGGCACGTTAATCCGCTCTGAAATCACGTTCGGACACCTGTTCAGAAACGCGGGCTACACCACAGGCATCTGCGGCAAGTGGCAACTTGGTCATGAGCAGGATTCACCTCAGCATTTTGGTTTTGAT
>JAGQQS010000303.1 GCA_020426105.1 Planctomycetaceae bacterium | reverse complement strand
GTCATCCATGACATCCCGAGAAAACGATGGAACCAATCGGTGATCGGAAATGGCGACAGCCAATCGCTGGATTGACGCATCTTTCTGACGCGCACAATCTGCTCCTTCACTCCTCTTCAAGCCAGCCGTATTATAACCGCACCCGGCGACTCTGGTAAACGGGAGTGTTCCGGTCGGGAATACAGGCTGAATTCTGGGGAACTTGGGCAGGATGTATGCGGATTTCGAAAAGAATGATCTCTGACGAGTCGAATGCCGATCCAGAAGAAGCGTCACAATCAGCGTTCACAGAAGAATTGCGCCGATTAAGCCGCTGAGAGTCACAGGCGTCATTAATTGCCGGTAAACAACTAAATCTAGAGACGGGGTTCAAGCCATGGAACGGCTAAAATCCGTGTTTTTTCTATCGATGATTGTGGTGGCGGTTCCCGTCTTTGCTCAGCAGGAAGCCGCGGGCGATTCGCGGCCGGCCGCAGTGGCTGTCATTGGTGATGTCGAACTGTGTCAAACTCTTCCGGTTCCGCAGGGAGCCCTGCTGACAGTACGGGAAGCCACGATGAAGGCCCGTCCACTGTCTGAATCTGTGCATGTGACTGTGATCCGATCCACTCGGGACCACGCGCAATGGACCCAGATCGTCTCAGCGACATCGCCCGACAATGGAGAGCCCGTTCAGGCTGGCGATGTCCTGGTTGTGCAGTCGCTGTCCCCCCTGCAAGTCGCTGTGAAAAGAAACGCAGCCCTACGAACGGACTCAGGCCTGAACGTGGTCAGTCTGGAAGACGCTGGAATCTGCATTGGGGACGTTCTGCAGCAGACCGGAAATCTGCCCATGGCGGAAAATACGCTGAAGGTGATCTGTCGTTTTCACGGACAGAAACCACTGGCCAATCCCGAATTGCATGATCCAATTTCACACGGTGACGTGATCTCAATTTCCCGTGCTCGCGGCGAACTGAACCGTGGATTCGGCGATATGGTGCCAACCGTTTCGGAATGGAATCAGCATGAGCCTGAAGGAGTCAGGAATGCCTCAATTCCGAATGCTCTGCCATCGCTGGAGCATCGGGATTTTCAGGACGGATCCGGCTCACCGCCGCTGCAGTTTCCGGAAGCTGTGCCGACAGTGGATTCGCAAACGATGAACGATGCTTCAGCAGTCAGCGATGTATTGTCCGTCAATTCAACGACATCGGATATTGAAGATTCCCCTTTTCGGGCGATGGAATCGTCAACTCTGATGATCAGCCAGTCGGAAGAGGTTCAGGATGCGGCGACTCCGGAAACCACGACACACTTTGCTTCAGCCGCAAGCACTGTCGCCCCGGTCGCTCCGCCGCAGATTCAGATGGGGGCTGTCGCGAAATCCCGTGCGAATGCGTTCAATCCCTGGAACTTTGTCTTTATTGGTGGCCTGCTGTTGGCAGGAACTCTCATTCTGGCTGGGACATTGAAATCAGATCCGGATGACAATACAGAATTCAGCCATGCTGCTGCGAGGGCGACTGATCTGATTGCGAATACGGCCCGCCAGCAGAAGACGACCACGTCGGCCGCGCCGTCGGCCGCTTCCATATCCAGGTCGGTGACTCCAGCGAGTGTCGTTGAACCCGTAAAGAATTCACGACCGGCGGCAGCTCCGTCGGCGACACTTGTTTCCGATGATGAATGGTTTGGCCGTGACTGGCAAGGCCGGACCGCGGAAACATCGATCGGTGCGGACGAGGTCGACCATACGATTTCGACTCCGAAAAATCAATCGACTCCGATGGACGATGCGCCGACCGATGCTCGACCGATGCCGCGAACTTCTGAAGATGAGGCCACGCGTCGCCCGGCATTCCAGGTTCCAGGCTACGATAGCACCACCTCCGCGGAAAAAGCTCGTTTCGAGGATCTGGAAGACCTGCTTCAAAACCGTCTTCCAATTGATCTCTGCACAACGCAGCTTCCTCTGCGGATAGCGCTGTTTGGAAAACCCGCCGGACCGCAGCGATTGAGAATCGATGCGGCGCATGCTGCGATCCCGGCACCTCATATGGCTACCACGGCTGACAAACGTCGGGAACAGCCTGTCGCTGTCTCGACCGCAGCCGCATCGCAGATGCGGAATTCCAGTGCATCGACGTCGCAGAAACCATCAGAGGTTGTGGCACCCGGCAGCCTGGATCGGGCACTTCACTTTTTGCAGGAACGGACAGAATCATGATTTGCGCGATCGATTTTGGCAGCTGCCGGATTCGTTCAGTTTTTCGCAACAGGCAGACACCTGAACGACTGAAAATGTATTCAGAACGTTCGGAGTATGCTCTGCTTGCGAATACCGAGCAGCATCGAATGACGCTCGAACGCCAGGCAGTGCCTCATGCAGAATGCGATCAGGCACTGGTTGTATTCGGGAATCATGCGGCCAGCGCTCAATGGCTAAGTCGTGTGCCTCGCACATCGTTGCTGACAGACGGCATTGTGCCAACAAATGACCCGCCAGCTCGTCAGATCCTCAGTCTGCTCACAGAATCTATGCTGCCTGCCCACCACGAATCAGGAAGCCTCTGCGTCTTCACTGTTCCCGGGCCCAGGGATGGATCAGATCAGGCCAGGAAGAATGAAGCGTTTCTCTATCGTCTCGTGCAGATGAGAGGATTCCGCCCACTCCTTGTGAACCCGGCCGAAGCGTCGCTCCTCGCGACCTGCAGTGACGCGAATTTCACGGGTATCAGCATCGTAATGGGGGCCGAGACAACCACGATCTGTATTGCTCGATATGGGATCGTTGTCGCCACAGAGACGCTCACGATCGGAGGCAACTGGATCGATGCAGAGTTAGCACGACAATTTCGCATTCAAATGTATGATGAAGCGGGAACCGCGTTTCTGGACCTGGAAAAGGTCCGGGAATGGAAAATCGAAAGCAAAGTCAGTCTCACAAATCCTCTCGGTGATCGCGAACGTCTGCTGGGACAACTTTATCGAAATGTCCTCGATCAGGTGTCCGCTGCCGTGGGACGGATGCTGGTAGTACCGCGTGTGAGAGCCGTTCTGAACAGGCAGCGCCTGGCAGTGATGCTGGCTGGCGGTCCCGTTATGGCGGACGGATTTGCCGATGTACTGACGGAGCAGTTCATCCTGCACGACCTCGCAGAACGCATACTTTCCCTCCGCGTGGCACCAGATCCGGAAACGGCTGTGGTGCGCGGGGCTTTAATTTATGGAGAACTGGAATCCCGCGCTCTGAGGACCGAAGGCGCCGCTTAATTCATAGACCTTCAATCGCCCTCACGTAATCGACTTCCAGGCGAGAAATGTCGCCAAACACCTTTTGAAAATCCTTCAGGCGTTCATCTGCGGTGTAGGTCTGCAACGGATCACGTTCGCGGATCGATTTCAGATATTTTGAGAATTGTCGGGCGCGAGCCGGGTTTTCAGTCAGAAACCATGTAATGCCCCACGCGGCGCTGTAGGCGTCCAGAGTCTGCTGGCGAAACATGTCATCCGATGCAATCAGTTTCGCCAAATCGCCCGGCTGACGGCGTACGCTGTAGTTTGATTTGAACCATTCGAGTCGTTCGGGATTGAGTTTTGCAGCTGCTGACGCGCCTGATGACCGCATGCCGGATGCTTCCAGAACCGTCGCCATACCTTCGAGCACCCAGGAGGGAGTTCCGCCGGTACGCGAATGTATTCCTATATTAAACCCAACCTGATGCGTGGTTTCATGTATAATCGTATCCGCCGTATCTCCCGCCACAGCCGAGGCAGCGGCAGCGTGCTCCAGCCGCTGCAGAATGCTGCCGCTGCTGAGTGCTGAACTGTCTGCGGTGTCAGCTGTTTGCTGCGTTGTTCCGTTATATGGCTGGTCCGCTTGAGGCGTTAACTGCACGGACTGAAACAGATTTGCCTGATCGTACATGACGACACGATTCGTTCTGAGTGAATAGTAGCCACGCAGTCCCTCAGTCCATGTCATATGGTCGCCTTCGCAGTACTTCCTGAAAGCTGCCTGATCTTTGAGGACCAGCGCCACCAACGGAGTGTCAGGACTCGATGTGCGGAATCCCCGCAGCGAATAGAATGAATCGACCTGATGAAAAATCTCTTCGAAAAGTGTCGCATAACTTCGACTGTGACCGCGGGTCCCGCAGACGACATAATGCTTCGACGTCGTGTATTCATATTCAGTGCCAAGCTCCGATTCCAGCATTCGACGAAATTCCGCCTGTGAAGCCGGGCGGAAGTTTTCGGCAACGACACTAAACGATTTCAAATTGGCAATCGGCAGCTGCGCCTGACATCCGAATCGATCGACAATGAAACAATCGCCGGCTGATTTCGCGACGAGCATCCCCGTGTATGTCTGATTCGCATCGGATACGGTGATCATTCGCGGCCCACTGCCAGCATTGGCGATCCCATTAGCAGACAGCAGAATCGATCCTGCAATCATGATTTGTTTCAACAGGCGCCGCGCACAGAACATCCGGAAATCGATTGATGGGCATTGTGATTGCATCTGGTCGGAACTCAATCAGGAGTCTTAATCATTAATCGGAGATCTCCGCCCCACATGATGGGCTGACAGCTCCATACTTCTGCTTGCAGACTGCGACAACAGCCGAAAGCTGCAGAAACCTGGCTCCTGATCCGAAAGTCGGTTCTTAAAAAATGAAGGAAACGCCCCATGTCTCTCGAACTGAATCAGGTCGAACCGAATTGCAACTTCCGCTATCAACACATTGATTCGGTAAGGCAACACACGCCCCATATCGTTCATGTGACGCACCCGACATTGATGCCGGTTTTCCTCAGGATGTTGCAAAAATGCATCACTGTGGAAATCTGTTGCATTTTGGCAACGCTGGCGCTGCTGAATCGTACTTTTCGGCAGCCCGCAGCTCAATAACGCTCGAACAGTGATGCGTTCTCAGAGATTCCCCGACAGGACGTAGTCATACGGGGTTCTGATCGATCGGCTGCTCGAACCAGGCCAAGTGTTTCGCCAGGGATTCCTTCCGGTTCACTGGTTGAGTTGCCTGCAGCAACAGTTTCCAGCCACATTCAATTTGGCTCAAATCTTGTTTTCGATTTGAAATCGACGAAAATTACGTTGTCCCTGTCCGCAAGTTTCATGGCTTCATCGACTGAGATCTTCGGATATGACCCCGTAGCCGGTTGCCGACCTCCAAGGGAAGTCATGTAATAGTCTCTGATCTCTCCAAGCGTTGAAAGAATCTTTGATTCTCCATTCGGCTCGAACACAATAATGCCTTCGCCCGCGTCATCCAGGCCACCGTACTGGTCGTGAGCTCCGTGCATTACACGTTTTTCACCAATGAGACTGTTTACAAAGTCAGCCACACGTTTTACCATCGGATTCGTTCGATCCGCAACAGAAATACCTCCCGACGTTGACAACGAGATATTCTGACCAGGGTTTAGCGGATCAACAACGCCCATTAAGTCATAGTCACCGACCAGTGGTTTTTGTGAAAGTGGATCGATCACCTGACCGCGTTGCAGTGGCCATTCCGTTTGTTTCGGCAACGCCAGAATTTTTCCGCCAGTTCCGCGGGCAACAAGGTCTGCATCGACCACATAGTACCCGTTCGTCAACGCTTCCATTGTTTCCTGAGGCGCTTTGGCGGGGTCCTTGCCGATCGTCACAATCCCGGTCTCTGAGTGTGTCTTGGCCTTGATACACATCGGTTTCGCCGGGTAACCACGCTGAATCCACTTCGTGGAACCCTGATTCGTAAAGCGGACGAGAATAAACCTCTGCATGGATTTCGCTGCGTTTGCGAATGCCTCTGCGTGGTGTCCCAGCATGCCCGCTCTGGTGGCATTGGCCGCAAGCACTCCACCCATCGCGGTTGCTGCACGATTGGCTAATGGCTTTCCATTCCGGGCTACAATCAGGAAGAAAATTGCGACACCGACGCTCGCAATAAACTGCGCCAGATGCGTCGCCGCTGAATCCAGATCTGCCTCTGTCTGAGCTGTTGCAGTGCCTTGCAGAAACGCGATGAATTCGCCGCACGCGTTCCAGATTTCATAGATCGACATCGCCATCCCGAGGCCGATGATCAATGCGGTGAGGGCATCAACCAGCCATGTGATCGGACAGGCGTGGGCCGCCGCCCAGAGTACTAATACAGGAATTAATCCGGCCAGAACCATTGGAGTCAGCAACTGACTGAATTCTTCGCCCACTTCACCTGGCAGCTTGCTGGCCGTGCGTTTCATGACGCTGATAAATCGATCTTCAATTGGCCAGTTACCGACGGGGCCAGTTGCCGGCGGTCGCTCAGGCATCCGCGGATTTTCATACCTGAAATTCAAGTCGTCGTCGCTCGGCATGACTGCGCTTCCTGTCCAGACTCTGAAGGTCAGATCTCTAAAGAACTGTATGTCTCAGCAGGCATCGTCGCCGGTTCCCCAAGTCCCCATCTTTCACGCAATTGTCCGGTTGCTGAAAACAAAGCCTAACATCGGGATCAGCCCCCTTCAATAATGATGATTGCATCGCACAGAATTCAACCGGAATTCGTTCAGTTCAAATCCGGAACGTTCTCTTGGATCGCCGACCCGGGACAGTCTGCTGCATAATGTGATCAACACCGATGCCCACACTCCGTCCACGGCAGTGAAGAAAATCATCGAATCGACGGATTGTCGGCCAGGGTGTCCCGATCAGAAATATGGCCCGATCAGAACCTCCGAAACGGCCCCGAAAACTGCCTTCGCGTCTGATAGCGCTGCAGATAGTCTGTATGCAGGATCGTTTCCGGGTATGCTTCGTCCCAGCGATACGGATAGCCACTCATGCTTCCGAACGGCAGCGGCTCTACCGATTGCCCATAGATCGTATTCAGGTCTGCATCTTTGTCCCATCCAATATTATGGATCAGAAAGTCACGTTTCCAACCGGGACGCAGCGGCGTTGTCGGGACAGCAAATTCCAGCGTCAATTCATCACCCGATCCCATGACCACGAGTAAATCGTCTTCCGCCTGCACCAATTCGCTGACGTCGCCGTATCGCGTGAATCTGCCTGTCATCGGTGGCCAGTGAGCGGCAGCATGATCAACGTGCATATAGTCCAGCGATTCGGGGCCGTAACCCGGATCAGGAACGATCCGCGAAAAGCCACGGTAGTGCAGGTCAGCAGCCGTCAGGTCCAGAGGTGTAACGACGAATTCTCCCTGTAATTCATCGACCGCAAAAAAAGCGTCGTCCCAGCAAATTTCCGCTGTCGTTCGGATCTGAAGTCGCTTGTCGCCCGCCTTAAAGACATCGGTCAGGTCAATCGCAATCGTTTTTGTTTTACCACCCGGGAACCCCATGAACGGCATGGCCTCACGCCATTCACCCGCCGCGTTTTGAATCCAGAGTGACGGTGGACGTGGCCCACTCAGATCACGGCTTTTCCCAAGCGCTACGTTCAAAGAGGTATCTGTTGGATAAATCCAACCCGTCAGGAACAGCATGATTCGACCGGCATTGGCCGGTAAATCCGGGGTCAGTTCGAGAAAATGTTCTTCTGTCAGTCCTTGCCTGAATTTCCTGTCAAAAGCCTTCAGATAAATTCCATCTCGCTGACGAACTGCAGCCAGAACATCTCTGCCCCGCTGGTCCACTGCGGTAATCGGCAGCAGTGGGTTGCGGACGGAATGAATCCGAAACTCTGCAATCTCGGCGGGCCCCACTTTTTCATTCGAGTAAATCTCTGCTTCTTCAGGATGGTCAACTGCGAGCAACTGAACCTGATCAAAATAAGCGGCCTCCCAAAGTTCCTCAGTCACCTGCAGGCGATAGCACCCTTGTTCCGGCTGCATGCGGGTCCCGTCGATTCGCAGGTACTCCCAGTTTCGCGCCGGCGCATAAACGCCTTCAGCGAACTGCAGCCCCATCGGCGCAGACCACAGCAGATCCGTGACGAATTCGAATTGTTTCCCGTTCCATGCGTACAGATACGGGCATGATCCTTTTAAGGTCTGACGTTCACAGATCTGCTGTTCCGACTTCGGATGGATGATATTTGCCGGAACGCCGTTGGTCCACAGGACCCGGACAATATCAGCGGGCTGCTTTCCCAGACCAAAATGCGTGACTGAACTGTCGACTATCTGAGCCTGATATTTTTGTCCGGCTCGCAGTTCCAGAATGCTCCCGATCCCGTAATGATTTACGCGACCGCTCGCCGATACCTGACCGCCCTTCTCCTGTTCGGCCCGCAATGAAATATTGAGCCATGCATTTCGGTTGCCTCCCTGATTCTTCAGCAGCCAGACTCCCTGCGTACTGGTCAACAGCACATCCGAGTCACCGTCCTGATCAATATCTGCCGTCCGACAACTTCGCATCGGATGTGGCACATCAAGTTCATCTATTAAACCTGAAACGTCACGAAAGTGATTCTCATCGTGCCGCCGAAATATCCGAAGACTGTCGTTGGTCCACGTGACAATGTCCACCCAGCCATCGTTGTCGTAGTCCCATGTCATCAAACCGTCCGCCGCAAAGTTACTGATTCGTGCGGCTTTTCCCAACTGAACCATGCCGGACTGTGATGAAACGGTCGGCACCAGAAACGTTCCCTGCGGCCCGCTGTACAGCAGATCCCATGAACGCAGCGGATTGGTCCCCATCGCTGAAATGCCGGTGGCCTTAACCGAAATTTGATCGTCTACCGGAATCGACAGCCAACGGAAGCGACCATGTCCGACATTTTCCAGATATCCAGCTGATTGATTGGCTGCGGCGACGAGGACATCCGTGTCAAGATCCCTGTCAATGTCGAGTGCCCGCAGGGCAGTGACCCGGATCTCCGGCGGAGGAAGCTGCGAATTTCCGGTGATCTCAATGTACGTGAGGTCTCCGCGGCCGGACCAGAGTGACAACCCTGTGTCACTGGCAACAGCCAGATCGAGGTTGCCATCGTGATCCAGATCGGACGTGATCACCTGAGTGACGCCCCGCAACTCCGCAAACGCCGCGTCCTGCGAAACCGCCTGCAGTTCTCGTCCTGAACCGTCTGACACGACGTGATTCTTCAGGACAACGACCCCCTGTTCACCATATACGATCATATCGATGTCCGCTTCATGACAAACCGGATCCAGCCCAACTTCGTTTCGCAATGGATCTGCCACAGGCGGTCGTTCAACCAGATCGAGATCCAGATCCGCCAGAACCAGCCCCGATGGAGCGCTCGAGGTCGCAAATTCCAGCAGGGGAACCCAATCGGACGTTGTGTCGTCCTGTTTCAGGACTGTGACGCCCTGACGATGTGCCACAATGATTTCGGATCGCGCGTCCAGATCCATATCCGCCAGTTCGCCGGCAACAATTCCGTTAAACGAATGATCCGGAGTTGTAACCTTTGATAGTTGGAACGAAACGTCCGTCACGGATGAATCCGGTGAATCTCCCGCATCCCCGACAGGATCGACTGTCAACAACACATCGGCATCGGATGTGTCCCCGGCGGAAAAGTCACGCAGAATGAATTCCATCGGGTGTTTCTGGATTCGCATCCGATCACTTTGCGTGGCAGGCTGCGGGCGGAGCACATTACTAAGAATCCTCACGCGGCTCATGACCGCTTTCCAGTCCTGCTGTGACGCAGCAGCAGACGCCTGATCCAGTAGTGCCGGTAACTCGATCTGATTCTGCATTTGCACGGATTCCGTGAGCCACCCTAGAGTTGTGGACGCATTCTTCAATGTCGACTGCAGACGGTCGTCCTGCGATTCCGCCTGGACCAACAATTGTTCTGTCAGCAGGAACAGATTCTGCGGCTGAAGCTGCGATGCACGATCGAGTGCCAGAAGTCCCTGTTGCTTCAATGCTTCCGAGGCTGACCGTGTTGCCTGAAACAACTCCCATGCAATTGCGGCATCCTGTGGGGCTAGTCCTGTGGCGCGTTCAAACGCCGCGACGGCTGCGTCCGCGTCTCCCATCAGACCAGCAATACGCCCTGCAAGGACGTGTGTCACAGCCGATTTTTCATCTGTACTCAGGAGTTGCTTTTGGGCCTGCTGGACAACAGCGATGTCCATTTGTCCTGATTCATGCATTAGCAATCTGGCAATCGTGAGGTTTCGCCAGCCTAGCGGTTCTTCGGGGAGCAATTTAGCAATCGCCGCAAACTGTTTTTCGGCGTCTGCAAATTGCCCGTTCTCAAGTAACCCCACACCGAGATTCTTCTCGGTTTCCGTTTGCTGCTGTAAATCCATGCTGAGCGATGCAAATTGACCGGCATTAGGACGGGGATTTCCTGATCGCCCCAACAGCCACCAGGTTCCGATCACGAAGACCAGAAGTACCAAGCCAATCAAGACGATAGCCATCAGTTTACGGAAAGAATGCAGCTTCACGTGGCCAACCCTGGGGAGATGTGTTTTTCAGGTCGAATGTGAGTTAAGTTGGATGTTGTCAGCAAATAATTCGGGTCTCTGTCAAGTCTCTGAAAAGAGTTCAGAAACCGCCCAAAGCGGCCAGTGCCCCGCAGGGCGCTGCGCATGATTGGTCCCCCAAATTTAATGGACAAATCCGCATTTCATTTTGACAGAGCATCAGGTAGGTTCAGCCCTTACAGGGGAGAAGGCGGCTGACTGGTCCTGACGAGGACTGTGTTTGTTGTTTGTGCCGGGGCAGCATAGTTGAAGGTATAGGTCAAGTGCCAACACAATTCGTCGTTGCGTTGCGCTGGTAAGGCGCGAACTGGACTTAAATGCCCGCCTGTGATGCTCGCAGTTTGTGGTCGTTTTACAGTGGACGGGTGATGCGTTGCGTCGGAGGTCAAGGGCATACAGTCATCCACCGAATATCCCGGCCAGACTTTGCCGGATTAGTCCCGCATGTCGACTCAAATGGAACCGTGA
Source organism: Planctomycetaceae bacterium (assembly GCA_020426105.1). GTDB lineage: Bacteria > Planctomycetota > Planctomycetia > Planctomycetales > Planctomycetaceae > SXXK01. The sequence goes on along the minus strand of JAGQQS010000303.1, from coordinate 1,079 downwards.
CGCGTGTCTGCGTTGATCAGCAGCGGGCTGTGAGGACTCATTCAGCAAACGAGTCCTCACGGTTCGCAGTACTTCTCCGGCCCCCAGCAACACAAAGCCGTCTTTAAGCAATGTGGCGAGACCGATACCGCTGCGGTTTTGTGACGAATTTTGTGGTCCGTCCCAGACGCCATGATAGATCAGTACTTTGTTCTGAGCTGCAATGAGTGGGGCACAAATTAGCATGTCAGCCGCGTCCATGCGCGATGTTTGCGTAAATCCCCAATACAGCCACAGCGCCGGAAAACAGCTCATTGGGAGATTGGTCGGTGGAATCCAAAGTATTCGACTGAGCATGGTCGGGGAGAATCGGGATCCATATATTTTCGGGAGGTCATCCAGCTCGACATCAATAAACGGAAACAACATGGTTCATATTGGGGCGTATGCTCAACATTTCCTCGACGTCATTCGTCACCTTCTACAATGTTTGACATCGCTTTTGAGACAGCACGCTGCATTGCAGACGCAGAGTCACGGGCGAATTTCTTTTGGAGTCTCCGCACAACTGGATAGCCGAGTCTGGCAAGAAAGTGATTGGGGCGGGAGAAGGCAAAGATGTCGTACCACACGCTGTTGTCTTGCCGATTCCACTCAACCTGAAATCGTTCTTCACCGCATTCCACGTGGCCCGGTAATGTGCCATAAACAAAACCGAAGCAACAGATATCATCAGTCTCATGAACTACCGAGACAATTCGACAAGCGTTTAAACACCATAACCCCAGGATTCGGGCCATCACTCCGACGACCTGGCCCGTTTCAATGGGAATAGCTGCGGAACTCGATTCCACCCAGCCAAGTTGGAAATGCTCCCAGCACTTAATCGCTGTTTTTGCTGCATCGAAAACCTGCTTGCCGTTGCCGAGTTGGATACGAGTATGATCAACGACAAAACCGGTCGGCGGTGTTGACGATGTTGCGCCGATGGCGGAATAAGTAAAATTCAGCGTGTCCTGTTTTGAAAGAAAGCGGTGGATAGTTTCACTCGAAGGTTTTCGAATTGAAAACATGTTGGAGCTCAATCAGATGACGACGGA
>JAGQQS010000302.1 GCA_020426105.1 Planctomycetaceae bacterium | reverse complement strand
GGCAATTTCATCCACCGCAAACACTACTACACGCACCATTCGAGCCATGACCTGCCACCGCTTTCTGAAGAACTTCACGACACTCGCGTACCTCGCCTGTCCGCAAGTACTATTCATTCTCGGCAGAATTTAAATTTTGATGCTGTGTCCCCAACGTCCCCCAACGTCCCGCTATCTTGGTCCGACATTTGCTTGAGGCAGGCTGGCCAGAAGGACACAATTATGTCAAGCTGACCGTGAAGCAGTGAATTCGTCGAATGCTGAAAGCCCTCGGAGTGCTTCTTCATCGGTGACAGAGTTTCGTACTGAAGGATTTATGGAAAATCCGTGAAGGGCAACCGTTTCGCTTTGAGTGTTCACTATTGAACAGAGCCGTTTCATTGCCCCATTGCAGGAACAGTGGCAATGTCAAGAACACAGCAAATGAATCGTTATCGCGGTAGGGACGGCTGTTGCCAGCCGCCCCCCGCACAGATCCGTACTTGAAGGACTCCCTCATACGGCTCCTGCCTTGAGTCGGGCGTGAAAACGTTGGGGGGGATAGGGTTGAGTGATGCGGGGACGAGGCAAATGCAGACGGGCGAGCTCATTTCTCGCTGCGCGGAGTTTTGACGTGAGAGGACACATGAAACTGCGTCAATGGTGTTCCTGCAGCATCGCGGCTGGAATAACGATGTTTCTGGTTGGAGTGGTGTTTCACTTTCTGATTGGTTCTTTAGCTCCTGAGATCGAGCGGCAGTACAAAAATCCTGCACTATTCCGCGGCTGGCAGGGATGGACCTCAACGTACATGACGATCCACCCTTTCATCTTCGCACCTGTTTTCGCAGCCGTCTTCCACAAACTGCGAATAGCGAACAGTTTCCCATCCAACATCAAAGGTGGGCTTATTTACGGGGCCGGGGTATTCTGCGTGGGAAGTCTGCCGGTCTTTCTGCTGACCTTTGCTTCGTTTCAGATGTCGGTAGAAATTTTTTTGAGCTGGATCGTACAGAACCTTTGTCAGTATCTGGCTGCCGGGGTCGCCATCGGAGCAGTCGCAGATGTTTGTTCTATCATTCAAGACAGCAGCGATTGAGATTGTTGTTCGCCAGAATTGTCAGCGGGGCAACAGTGAATAAGTCCACATCATTCTCATCGGATTATGCAACAGCACGATTGCGGTTTCGTCATGCCGCGAATTGCCTCGGATGGACGCTGGAGCCACACTCAATCGGTTGCCTGGGACCAAACGGTGAAGACCTGACGATTGATGTCGCATGGTCAGAAAATGGCAGCCCGGAGCGGACACTGGTTATTTCATCCGGCGTTCACGGGGTCGAAGGCTTCTTTGGCTCTGCCGTTCAACTGGCGATGCTCGAACAATGGGCGACCCGCGGAGCGCCGTCGGTCAGGTGCGTGTTTCTGCACGGATTGAATCCCTACGGCTTTTCATGGTTGAGGCGATTTGACGAGAACAACGTCGATCCGAATCGAAACTTTCTGCTGGAAGGCGAACAGTACCAGGGGGCTCCTGTCGGATATGCGGAACTGAATGGGCTGCTGAATCCGCGCCGCCCGCCGTCCCGCTGGAATCCGTTTTTCATCAAAGCACTTCTGGCCATCGCTCGGCACGGGATGCCAGCACTGCGACAGTCGATCGCAGCCGGGCAGTATGAATTCCCGCAGGGACTCTTTTTCGGGGGTGCCGGACCGACACAAATGCAGCAACTGCTGCATCGACATCTGGCACGCTGGTTGCGGGGAAGCCGCTCCGTGGTACATTTGGATTTTCATACCGGACTCGGAAGAAGCAGCGCCTGCAAGCTCTTGATCGATTATCCACTGACCACATCGGCTCGTGCACATCTTACGGATTGGTTCGGAGCTGATTCAATCGAAGCATGTGACTCGGACGGCATATCTTATGATGCTCGCGGCGGACTGGGGCGATGGTGCGTTTCCCGTCGGCTGGCTTCCGAATATCTCTTTGCCTGCGCGGAGTTCGGTACGTTCGGACCGATCAAGGTTCTGGCCGGACTTCGTGCCGAAAACCATGCTCATCACTGGGGCGCACCAGGATCTGCTTCTACCGTCCATTTGAAACAAGAATTGAAGGAACTGTTTTGCCCTTCCGATGAACGATGGAGGCTGAATGTACTTAATCAAAGCTTGAGGCTTGTCAGTCAGGCTGTCGATGGATTAAACCAGTCGTGAACTTCCGGTCCTGAAAAATTAACCGAGCCCATTCGCCAGATCTGTAATCAGTCTGTTCAGTGCAGAAAGTGCTATCACAAGATCCCGGCGATCGCCTTGCGTACGAGTGACCAGTTGCCTGCGTCGGACCTGAACACTGCATTTGGGCAGACAGTCTTCGCTGCTCTGGTCCCGCCGACGCGCCGAACGATCTGATTTGTGACAGCTCAAACTATTGTCAGACGGCGTAGTCGAAATGACGACAAAAGCCCTTCGAAAAAGCGGCGAGAATGACCGCGCATGTGCCTACTGCGGTTCCTGCCCACTTCACTAAGGAGGGCGTGTCCTGTGAAGATTGACAGATCTGTGTTCGTTGCCACGATCGATGTGACCTGAGCAGGTTGGAGCAACGATTCCATCAGGAGAAATGCC
>JAGQQS010000003.1 GCA_020426105.1 Planctomycetaceae bacterium | reverse complement strand
CTTGTGTCGTTTCGTGACCAGCAAATTTGCAATTACCAAGCGCAGCATCAATAATTCACCGGCTGCGTCGCTCGCAAATAGGCGAAAAGGTCCCGGATCTGCTGTTCATCGAACGGTTTTAGTGCGCCTTCCGGCATCACGGACTGAGGCACCACGTGCATTTCTTCAATGTCGTCCTTCTTCAGGACGATGTTCTGCCCATCGACACCGCGGAGGATTACAATCTGACTGTCTTTGTCGGCCAGAAATCCATTGAGAGCTCTTCCGTCGTTCGTCAGGACGACATAGTTTTCAAATCCTTCGCGGATTTCGAGGCTGGGATTCACGATGCTGCTGAGCATGCGATCCAGATTGTCGCGGGCAAAGGGAGTCAGATCGGGGCCGATCCGCCCCCCCTCATCAAACAGCAGATGACATCGGCCGCAGTTCTGCATAAACAGCTTCTTGCCTGTCCGTGGATTTCCTGATCCGGCCGCGAGAACAGTCTGCACATGAGAAATCTCCGCCTGTACCTGCGCTGGTGACAGACCGCCGACATCGCTCCAATGCATGTTGACTGCCGCATTGATCGCGTCGTCCCCGTGCAGCAGCATCTTGCGCAGACCAGAACTGGTAATCTGTTCCTTCCCGATTGTTCCGGCGTCGATCGCGGCGAGTAACTCTTTGGACCAGGCCGTGCGACTTACGAGCAATGCTTCCGCCGCAAGCCGGGCATCTTGAGGAATCCCCGAAAAACGAGCGATCACCTCATCGGCGATACTGACAGTGTCATAGTTCTGCAGCGCCGTGAACGTACAGGCGAGTATCGTCGGGTCCTGCTCATGGCGCACGATTTCCAGCAGCACACTCCGTAGTTTATCTGTTTGTACCTGACCACAAATTTCAATTAATTGACGACGAACGTCCGACTCCGCCTGAGCATCCTGAATTATTTTCACGGCCTCGGAGACGGCGTCCGGCTGCCCCTGACGGAAACGCAGCGCCAGCGAACCACCGCCACTTTTCGCCAGAGCCTGAACGAGTTCATCAGGGATCCCGGCAAGACTGCGGCCCTGAAATGCTTCTTCAAATCCTTTGAGCAGCCGACTGATACTCTGCTTGTCCGGCGCCGCATTTAGAAGCATGGCGGCACTCAGGAAGTCGTTTCGAGTCCCCGCCAGTGCGTAGCGTTTCATCAGCCGTTCGAGAATGACATCCGCAACCAGCGGTCGTTCCCATGTCGCGGAATCGGCGAGCAGTTTTTGGATGATGTCGTCGATCGTCGTGCGGCCAGCCTGTGACTCAATCGCCCACCAGATCAACAGCGGCTGATGAATATCAGCAGCGTCTTCGTCGAAACGCAGCAATTCGCGAATAATGGGAAGTGCCAGTTCTGACGGCAGACGTCGAGCCGAACTGGCCATCTGCTTGCGGACATCAATATAAGCTTCTGTAGTGGCTGCCAGCGCAATGGCGGCCGCGACGTCGGCGGACACGGTTGTCTGATCGCAGACCAGCCTAACGGTCCATGCACGCACAAACGGTTCATTGTGACTGAGCAGTTTGAGGGCCATCTCATCTGTAAATCCTCCACAGGCATTGAGCGCCCAAAGTCGTTCGAGGGCCGATTGTCCGGTGGCGGCAGCAAGTTCAGTTGCAAGCTGTTGGATGACAGATTTGTCTTTGCGGTCTCCAAGAAGTCGGATGACAGTTTGTCGATGCTGCTTTGAAGGATCATCGAGGAGTTTCACGAGCTCGGCGGTTGATGCGAGTCGGAGATTGTGTTGACTGGCATTACTCGGGGGACTGACGCCACCCCGCTCGCCATTGTTTGTCAGTTTGTAAATGCGGCCGTTGGTTTTATCGACGCGGCCCGCATAGTGGCTGCTGTGATCAATGCGTTGCTCGTACATATCCGCAATGTAGATATCACCATCCGGGCCGGCTTTGATATCGACGGGCCTGAACCACGGATCATCCGTTTTCAAAACCCGCTCAATGTCCTCTGTTTCGAACGATGACTGATACGGCTTAAAATTGCTGAGGACAACCTGCCCCTGAAGTGGTTCAATGCCGAACAACTGGCCGCGGAATCGCTGTGGCAGCGTGTTCTCTTCGTAAATGATGAAGTTGTGTGTAAACCGCGCAACAGAGTGATGTTTTATATTTTCGAAGAAACCAAACGCATACGGATTAGACAGAGGCCCGTGCTTCCCAAATCCCTTGCGATAGGATCCACCCTGAACATAATGAAAGCCGCGGGTGTCGCCGCCATTGTGGCCGGAGTAGATCCGCCCCTTCGCATCGATCTCACAACCAAATGTATTGCCGCCGCCCTCCGCAAAGATCTCATAAATCCCGCGTTCCGGATGATACCTCCAGATGAGCTGGCCGAGTGAACGAACCGGCGGCTCTTTGCTGCCGGGCTTCTTCACCACACCCGTGACCGTGCTGCCCTGAGCACCATAGAGCCATCCATCCGGACCAAACCGCAGGCTGTTGATTACCGAATGTGAATCTTCAATCCCGAACCCTTCGAGCAGCACTTCGGGATCACCATCCGGAATATCGTCGGCATTCCGGTCCGGATAGAACAGCAGGTAGGGCGGATTGGTGACGAATACGCCGCCGCGCCCGATTGCAAATGACGTCGCCAGATTCAATTCATCCACGAAGATCTTATGGTTGTCATAGACGCCGTCGCCGTCAGTATCTTCATGAATACTGATGCGGTCGGCTCCCTTATCGTGATTCGGTGGCGCGGGGGGAACTTTGTCGTAAACGGAACGCAGGAATGTGTCACGGCTGAGCATCTTCAGTCCGGCGATTTCCGGATACTGACGATATTCCATGACCCACAGACGACCACGTTCGTCCCATGACATGAATAATGGTTGTGCGATATCCGGATCGCCGAGCACAAGTTGCACTGACAGATCTTCGGGCGTCTGAAAATGTCTCACGGCTTCGGCAGGGTTTAACGGTTCCGTATCACCACTGCGCCGTACCACATATTTTTCAGGATCATCGACCTCATCGGTCTTCAGATAAACACCCCGTGCAACAGCGTCGGCGTCATTCAGTGGCTGAGTCGCATCGAATCCAAAATCAGCAGCCGTCGCGTTTGCCCAGTTGCTGTCATCACCCGGACGATACTGCCAGACACCTTCGAGCCGCACGGCCTGTTTCCGGGCGGCATTCATTAACACCGGCGGCGCAACGCTGAAGTTGGGCCGGGGATCGCTCTGGTACACGCGAATCGCAACCGTCAGGAATCCTCCACCTTTCACCAATGATGGATCAACGGAATATCGACCTCGTTCCCCCAATCCGCTGCGAAACTGTGGAGGAAACGTACCGGTTGCTCCAACCGGTCGGCCGCCCACCCAGGCGGATCGAGCATCGTCCAGGGCTTCCAGAAACAAGGTGAGTTCCTCGCCATCCCATTCCGCCGGAACTCGGACCATCGCGCGGTACCACGAATAGCCATCAATCGGTGCCAGTTCACCCCCAGGCACACTTCGCCACGCATCAGGAACTGTAAGCGTTTTCCAGTCATCGGCACGGGCCGCGGAAAATGCGGGAACGAGACTCAACAAAGCAACAAGCGATAAAACGCACGAGGCAGCAAACGGCATGCGGCGGGCCTTCTGCAGGGAGGGAGAAGTATTGAGGCAGGAGCATCAATCATTCCGACTTCATGCACGAAAAGCAACCGTGCCCCGACTACGTTAACGAATAATATTCGTCAGTTCCTCAAGGACCCGATCCGTAACCGTAATCGTTCGGGCGTTGGCAGAAAATCCGCGCTGAGCAATGATCAGACGCGTAAATTCGAGGGCTAAGTCCACGTTCGATCCTTCCAGCTGGCCGGATCGCAACGCCCCGCGACTGCCCGTCAATGCCGTCCCGACCTCAGGATCCCCGCTCGCAAGAGAGGCTTGATAATAGTTACCTCCGGTAGACACCAGGCCATCATTGTTCCGAAACGAAGCGATCGCCAGCTGCCCCATTGCGATTTGCAGGCCATTGGACGCCAGCCCGAAGACTGTGCCGTCAGCATCGATATGCACGTCACTCAGCTCTCCGGGAGCAAAACCATCCTGACTGACTTCCAGAGCCGACGCGGACCCCAGTTGTCCCAACCCGGAAATTGTCCCGGGTT
>JAGQQS010000301.1:2909-3699 GCA_020426105.1 Planctomycetaceae bacterium | reverse complement strand
GTGGCCCGGTCCCCTGTTTTCGTATTAGCCCGCTGGAACGCTGGCGGATGATTCGCTCCAGTCGTCGCATTGCCCACGGTGCTCGATCGCCCGACGCGGCTGGTGCCAGTCACCATGTGATTGATGCGGCGGCCGGTGTTACGGTGTACCGTGGTGGTGCGTATCCTGCAGAATATTACGGCAACGTCTTTGTCGGTGGAGCTCAGGAGAATCTGATTCATCGTCGTCAGCTTGTCCTGGATGGTGCCGGGTTTTCGTCGCGCCGCGCGGATGCCGCGACCGAATTTGTAAGATCCTCCGACAACTGGTTCCGTCCTGTCAATTTCATCAATGCTCCGGACGGGACTTTATATGTGCTCGACATGAGCCGCGAGATCCTGGAGACAATTCATGTTCCGCTGGACGTAACCCGCTTCATCGATTTCAAAAGCGGACGACAACAGGGTCGAATCTATCGCATCGCACCACCGGAATTCCGGTACCCCGGTTCTCCGTCACTGAGCAAAGCAACCACGGCCGAACTTGTGCAACATCTCACAAGTCCTCACGGCTGGTATCGCGACACGGCTCATCGGTTGTTGTTTGAACGTCAGGATCCGACGGCAATTGCACCACTGCGGCAACTGCTGCGGACGGCAACGACTTCTCAGGCAAAGGTCTATGCGCTGTGGGCGCTGGACGGCCTGCCGGACCCTGCTGCAGTCAAGAGTTCTCCGCCCGTTCGCCGCAGTGCCCTGTCCGATGCCGATTTGATGTACGCCGTGCAGGCGACGGATCCCCGCGTTCGCGA
>JAGQQS010000301.1:0-2857 GCA_020426105.1 Planctomycetaceae bacterium | reverse complement strand
CCGACGCGACGCGTTCCGACGACGCGCGGCTGCGTCTCCAGGCCGCATTTTCGCTCGGCGAATCGGGATCGCAGCTCGCCGCACAAACGCTGTCTGATCTGGCTCGACAATCCGACAGCGATCCCTGGCTGCGAACGGCCGTTTTGAGTTCTTCGAGTCGCGTCGCGGTCTCTATGTTTTCTGAATTGATTCAGGACAAAGAGTTCGCGGCATCGCCTGCGGGAGCAGTCGTGCTGAGCCAACTGATCAGCTTAATCGGTTCTCGCAACGATCCGGATGAAATGGACGCAGCACTGCTGCGAATCAACGAGAGTCAGCCGGATGCCTCTGCGGCTGGTACAGCTTTGCTGACCACACTGGGGCATGCATTGAAATCGAGTGGTGCAGGATTTCGAGAGAACGCCGTCTCTGAAAAAGCCGCGGCTTTGCTAAAGAGGACTCGCATCAACAGCACTTCGATCGCCCAAAATCGCTCGGCCACCGATACCGCGCGGGTCACGGCGATCGACCTGTTGAGTTGCTGGCCGGACTCCAGGACAAGCGACATTTTTCTGCCGTTGACGTCACCCGAAGAACCTGAATCCGTACAATTGGCAGCGATCGATGCACTGGCCACTTACTCTGACGAAGCCATTGGTAAGGCACTGATCGCTGGGTGGAGCCGATATGCGCCGGCCGCGCGCGCCCGAGTCGTCGAGGTCACACTGTCCAGAGCATCGTGGATTCCGACACTGCTGGACGCGATCAGGGCTGAAACGATCAGCCCTGCAGTCATCACTCCGGCACAGCGTGATCGTTTGTCAAACCATCCGGCGCCAACCATTCGCAGTGCGGCCGCGATAATTTTCGGCGCGACTCAAAATGCGGCACGGGTGGACGTGATTCAGGCGTACTCAGCCGCTGTCAATGCAGCACCGGACGCAGATGCAGCGAGCGGTGCGAAGATTTTCGCGCGAGACTGTTCGGTATGCCATCGCATTGCAAATGTTGGCCATGCCATCGGACCCGATCTCGCTTCTTCACCCGCACGAGATCCATTGGCACTGCTGACACATATACTCGATCCAAACAGATATCTGCTTCCGAAGTACGAAACGTATGTTGTGATTGACACCAACGGGAGGACACACAACGGGCTGATCAGCGCTCAGACCGCCAACAGCATCACGCTCAGCCAGCAGGAAGGTAAAACCGAAACGCTGCTGCGTGCCAACATCGACGAACAGATCTCCACCGGAAAATCGCTGATGCCCGAGGGCTTTGAACAGAAAATAACGACATCAGAGATGGCACAACTGATCGCGTATCTGCAGTCCGTGGCTGTTGCACCGACAGCCGAGTCACAGCCACTTGATATCGGCACGCTCCCTGGACTCATCGAGCCGGAAAGCTAAGCCGAATCGATGGCACATGAGAAGTCACTGGAATCGATGGCCACTGAGTCTGATCGTGTGATGCTCAAATTGTTGCAGCTCATTTTCATTTTCGCCCGTGCGATACTTCAGGTCCTGGGCCGCATAAGTCTGGACATAAATTCGTGCAGGAGCTCCGACCCTGATCTGGAGGGGGGAGCCGGCGTGTGCGAATCTGTCCATGACATCATTTCGTCGAGCGGCACCCAGCGAATCCCCGAGTCCTGAGGATCCTGATCCAGGAACAACGTTGCCATAGACACCTCCAGGGGCAATGGCAGACCGACGACTGGCAGGCGACTCGGTTCAGCGCAATTTTCGGCCGGTGATGTCACCAGATACTCGCGGCATTTCAGGGGCCGTTCGTCATAAATGGAACACGATTCATTTTCCAGAAAAGGACACGGGATCATGAGTCTGAAGTAGGCCCCGGCGCGCTGAGCCATCTCTTTCAGACTCAGCGGTGTGTCCCCATCGACTGCATCCAGACGAATGGTATCGCGCGCCTCCCGGACCCGCTCTTCCACTGCCTGAAATCGAGCAATGATTTCAGACCTGCGAGGTTCAGGCATGGCATCAACCAGACGTCGCAGTCGATGTGCCTCGAATTCCGCCAGAGGAACCCGCTGACGGCAACAGATGCCGCAACCGGCTTTGCACGAAACGGGTTTACCGCGCTCCGCGAAGTACTCCTGAGAAATATCGCTGCCGACTTTCACGAGCGCACGCATAAACGGAAGAATGTCATCCCACGTCGCCGGACCGGAAGGTACAGGGACGGTGAACTGTACTTTTTCTCCGGCAACGTTGATCTCCAGCGTATGCGACACCGCTGCAGAATTATCGGGGACATGCTGTTGTTCGTTTATGTCAGACATCGCAGAAATCCTGAAGAAGCGGCTAACGAGAACCTGTCGAGGTTGATGTTGACAGTTAATAGTAACTAGTCTAAATTCCGGCCTGCCTGCGGAACCCGGTGGCGGATCGGCGCAGATTCCAGAATCCCATGCGGCGAAAAGCCCGTCGGGCTGTTTTGGATCATGGTAGCTTTCCCTGTTTCCGAGCCGGAAATGTCAGTCTTCGAAGGAGCGATTGGATGAGTACGATCGGACAGCGGATCAGAGAGATTCGCAAAAGTCGCAATCTGACCCAGCGGGAACTTGCCGAGCGTGTCGGGATTAATTTCACATATTTAAGTCGTGTTGAGAACGACCGTCTGGACGACGAGCAGACTCCGCGAGAAGAAACCCTGCAGCGTATTGCGAATGCATTGCGTACGGATCCGGATGAACTTTTGTTGCTGGCGAGGCGAATCCCCGATGCGTATCGCGACCGAATTCTTTCAAAACCCGGAGTGTTTCGCAAGCTGCTGAATCTGTCGGATACGGCTTTGGAAGAATTGATCCGGCAAATCGAACAAACAAGCCGTACTTCTCCACCTCGTT
>JAGQQS010000300.1 GCA_020426105.1 Planctomycetaceae bacterium | reverse complement strand
ACTACACTAGCGCTCGGTCCGGCCTACTAAATACAATCCCTCATTTCAAGGCTGACATTGCCCTCGGCTCGGCAGGAGCCTCGCCCTCCCTGTATTCGGACAGGCTCCTGCCCGTGTATCAAAGCGTCTTCAGAAAGGCGATCGCCTTCTTTTCATCTTGTGTTGTTACACCTTCGTCCATGACTTTGATCAGCAAAGTGATCAGAGTCCGGTTGGCTTTGAGCGCATTGACCGTCGATCCAGATGACTTAATCAGGTCCACATAGCGAACCGCGACATCATCGGCGTCACTATTGTGGTTGCGGTCCAGATGTTCAAAGATGGACTGCACACGGCGTGTGTTGGTTCCCATCGCAGCCAGCGCTGCGGCAAGCCCGTCCTCATCCATCCGAAATGTGACGCCGAGGCCACCGATCCTGTAGCGATTCACCACAAATGCGGGGTCACGTAACAGGTATTGCAGAAAGCTGTTGAACGCAAACTTAGCCCACAGCTCAAAGTCGCTCAGAACGCGGGAAGAAAAATTTTCCGGCTTCCACGTCGTTGTAACGGGCAATCGCTGCAGTCCACACGATTGGCAGGATCGGCGTACGGCTGTTCCAGGCGGATGAACGGATTGCCGATCGGTTCATTCCGGGTGGCACTCCCCCCGCCAGTGAACGCCGTGAAGGATTTTACGAGCTGAACATAGTCCGGTTTTTCACCAGGACATTAGACAGGCGGCAGGGGCCATTCGCCATTTGGCCCGAAGGCTGCTGCGCACTACGCTTGGTTTCTGACCTCTTTTTTGACGCTCAAATCTTTGGAGGCTGCTGTGAGCGCGTCCAGATCCGGCTGCATGCGGCGCAGTCCTTCTTCTGTGGTCACGAGGGGGTGGTAGCCGAAGTCGCGTTGAGCGGCGGCGATGCTGTAGCTGTGGGAGCCGGATAGTTGCGCCGCCACAAACCGAGTCATGGGAGGATCGCCGCGGCGACGCAGCAGCTTCCATGCAGTTTCCAAAAAGGATCCGGCGTACCAGGCCATTGTGGCGGAGATTTTTTTGGTGACCGGGGGTAACCCGGCTCGCTCAAGAATCAAATTGATCCAGCTCCACAGATTCACGGCGTCCGGTTCGTTGATGAAGTAGGCGCGTCCGGCGGCGGTGAGCGAATTTCGCAGAGCTGTTTCTGCCTGCAAATGGGCGGCGGCAGCATTTTCTACGTAGGAAACAGAGACGATGTTGTCACCGCGTCCCACCTGAAGCAGTTTTCCCGCACGTGCTTTCATTATCAGACGCGGGATCAGGTGATTGTCACGAGGCCCCCAGATCAGATGAGGCCTCAGCGAAATCGTCCGCAGACCGTTTGCAGCGTTGGCTGCAAGCACGGCCTGTTCCGCCAATGCTTTGGAATGCGGGTAATGGCACAGCCACTTACGAGGATAAGGCAGTGATTCATCTGCGTTGATATGATCCGCACCGTCGAATACGACGCTGGGCGAGCTGGTATAAATTAAACGCTGAACGTCCGACACGCGACAGGCTGAAATCACATTCAGTGTCCCGATCGTATTGATTCCATGATACGTATCCCAGGTGCCCCAAACGCCGGGTATGGCCGCGACATGAAACACAGCGTCGCTTCCACGACAGGCGTTTGTTACGGCCGAAAGATCCCGCAGATCGCCCTGGAGCGTTTCGACCCCCAGGGCGTTCAGTGCCGGATAGAGTCCTCGACTAAAGACCCGCACGTCGTGACCGGCGGCACGGAGCTGTTCTACAATGTACAGCCCCAGAAATCCTCCGCCGCCGGTGACTAATGCCTTCATGGTCTGCGATTCATCCTTATTCGCGATCAGCCTTACTCTGTTCCCATTCTTCCATCGTGCAGATGACTTCACGGGCCTGAGCCCCGTTGTAGTCGCCCACGATACCGTCTTCTGCCATATAATCGATCATGCGTGCCGCACGACCATAGCCGATTCCCAAAGCCCGCTGCAACAGCGAAACGCTGCCGCGGCCTTCACGAATCACGACGGCACAGGCTTCTTCATAGAGATCATCATGATGTCGCGGACCGGAATCTCCGCTGCCAGAGCCACCTCCAACACTGCCCGCACTTGCCACCAGCTTCACAAGTTCGGCGCTGTATTCCGGCTTCATGTCGCTGAAGAAATCGATCACGGCCGTGATTTCATCATCGCTGACATACGTTCCCTGGGCACGCGTCAGATGACCGGTGGACGGAGCCAGATAGAGCATGTCGCCGCTGCCCAGCAGACGTTCGGCTCCGCCTTCGTCGAGCACGACGCGGCTGTCCATCTTACTGGCTACCTGGAATGAGATACGTGCCGGCAGGTTCGATTTGATGAGCCCCGTGATGACGTCCACGGTCGGTTTCTGGGTTGCGAGGACAAGATGGATACCCACCGCTCGGGATTTCTGCGCCAGTCGAATGATGTACGCCTCAACATCTTTTCCTGAGGTCATCATCAGGTCTGCCATTTCGTCGGCGATGATCACGATGAACGGCATCCGTTCGGGAATCGCGGCGGCGTCCGGATCAGATGCTGCCATGCCAAGTCGTTCCAGCACTTCCGCTTTGCCGAGTTTATTGTAGTTGTCGAGATGTCGAACACCGACACGCGCCAGCAGGTCGTAGCGTTCTTCCATCTTGTCGACCGCCCA
>JAGQQS010000299.1 GCA_020426105.1 Planctomycetaceae bacterium | reverse complement strand
AGCATTGAGCCTCTTTTTGAGTTCGGACTTTGGTACGTATCATCAGTTTCTGATATCGCCTCAATGGGGTGTCGACGCAAGCCGTGCTGATTTGAATGCTTTGAAACACATTCCTGTTCCGCTCGGAAATCTCAACAAAGATGAACTTCACGCGTGGCACCAACTGCACGAGCGTCTGCGGGCCAGTATCAGTGACGATCAGTTTGATTTTCGCAACAACCCGACTGCTGAGCGAACATCGATCCTGCTGCAGGAACTCAATGCTCGTGTTTATAAGCTCCTTGGCCTGCGTCAAGCCGAACAATGGTTGATCGAAGATTTCGTTGCCTTCCACATGCAACTCAGTAAGGGGAAGTTTACAAAGGAAGTGTCGCGCAAGCCGATAATCGACGAGCAGATGGTCTACCTGAAGGCACTGCGAGACTGTCTCGACGGTTTTCTGGCCAAATCTGAAAGCACTCGTCATCGACTGGAATTGCTGGCTGATCGTGACTCAGCCGTGCTGTCCGTGTCGCTGGCAGAATCCAGAGGTTGCATCGACCCGGTCATCATGACTGCTGATGATCAGTCCTCTCGTGATCTGAAGACCATTCGTGACCGGCTCACTTCACGCCACAGTCAATGGGTGTATTTTAATCGCAAGTTGAAGTTCTACGATCGCAGGAAAGGTACGCTCTACCAGTTCAAGCCGCTTGAGCGTCTCCACTGGACTCGCAGGCAAGCTGTTCTTGACGCAGACGACATTATTGCTGAAACATTGGTCGAGGCCGCAAACCCATGACCAATGCTCGAACCCCGCACACACTGCTGCACGCCGCCTATTCAGACGCACTTCGTGAACATGCCGTAAAGTTAATCTGCATGGGCCACCAGCGACTGGATGTCTCGGTATTGTCTCGCTCCGAAGAGGACGACATCACCGGTGAACTTGTTCGAGCGATCAAACACCGGGTTTGTTGTGATCCATCCGCGCCCGATTGGGTTGATCACTACGAAGTGCATGAACAGGTTCGCCAAAATGACGGTGGTAGGCGCGGCAAACGGCGTCCGATGATGGACGTCGAAATAGAATGTCACTTCAGAGGTCCGCGACCGAGACTCGGCTTTGAAGCAAAGCGGCTTGGGCACGGTTACACCGCCGCGAAGTATCTTGGCGTTGAGGGTATGACGGCTTTCCTGAACAACTACTACCAAACCACACACGGCGACGCCGGAATGATCGGTTACGTTCAGCAAGGAACAGCCGCGTCCTGGGCCGAACAGATTCTTGAGGAGATTCGGTCCGACAGGGAAACGTATTACCTTTCGTCGGATTCTGTTGCCGACATCTCCGATGGTATCAAAAGGCGTGGGTTTCGAACGGACCACCGCGATTCTCAGGAATGCCCATTGGCCGTGTTGCATCTCTTTCTGCAATTCTGCAATCCGGATGTCGAAGCGTAGGTCCTGGTCATGGCCGTCGAGAATATTGGCTCCCTGCTCCGCAAGACAGGTCATGACGAAGTGCGGCGCGGACAGCTCCTTGCTCTGGCCGAGTCGGTCGCTCCGCGACGGTGATTGCCGCCGGGGCCTTGCTTACGCTTCGAATTACATAGAGCGGCTGTTTTCGGATTGATGTCCGCGGTCTGGTTCACTGTTCGACAGGATGGCTACAGGTGCTTCGCAAATGTTTCCTGTGTCTTCTTCCACATCGATTCGGACAGGACGTGGCCGGTGTCCGGTTCGATGAAGTATGTGAAGCGATCAGCGGCACCCGCGGCGGCATAGGCTTGAGCGATGTGTTCGCACCCTGCTCTTGCTTCTTCGATGGGTGAGCCGCCGTCGGTTTCTCCAAGATTCAGATGCAGTGCTCGAGGAGCAATCAGGGCGGCGATGTCCGGAGTGTCACCGTGTTGATGAATGCCCGGAATAAAGTTGGGGAAGCAGTGCAGCAGTTTCGTGCGATGGATGGCGGCATAGGTCGGAAGGCAGCAGTTGCCGACCAGACATTTCAGACGCGGTTCCCAGGGACCGACAAGCCACGTGTGGGTTGATCCCATGGAATGGCCGTAGCAGCCCAATCGCTGTTCATCGACTTCGTCACGAGCGGCAAGGAAATCGACGGCTCGACGCATATCAAGAATATTCTTCCAGGCCATGCAGCGACCGTCGACCACAGAACGCAGGAATTCGAAGCGTTCGTAGTTTCCGCCTTTCAGTTTTCCCGACGGATCCTGCCGTTCCTCAAAACACAGGGCGTCGGGGCACAGCACAACGTATCCGAGCCTGACCAGCGCGACGCCTGTGTGATGCATCGGATCGCCGGCGAGTCCGGCGGGTTCGGACTTTCCAAGATGCCACTGCCCGGCGTGCTGATGCCAGATCGCAATCCCGGGTGCCGGATGAGCCGCATTGACGCCGTCCGGAATCAACAGAATGGCAGGAACGCGATCACCGGGTTCGACGGCATAGTCCACCCACTGCAGACGATAGCCATCCATCTGTTCTTCGCGAATCAATCGCGGTTGCGGATCACACGGATCGGGCCATTCACCTCCAAGACATTCCAGCAGCCTGGCTCTGAACGAAACGGGATCGAATGGTGCTTGAGCGGCCTGAGACATCGCAGCGGTTCCGAAAGCAGACGTGCCTGCGACAACGGCAGACGTCTTCAGAAAAGTTCGTCGATCAGTCGGCATGATGAAATTCCTCGATCAGACTGAGCAATCCGAAAACACTCGCCGCAATATGACAGGAAGACGTCGTCCGGGCGAGGAATCGATGCGGAAAGTTGAATCTACGGCCCTGGCAAAACGGCGCGTCATGCGTCCCATGGGGAAATCGGCTGGCAATTCATCACCAACAACGCCAGAATCAAACGGCACCGGGGCACTGGGCAACGCCGTGTAGGATCTATAAACGCCGTAGGTCAGGCTCCTGCCTGACAAGTTCGATTCGATTGTCAGGCAGGAGCCTGACCGACGGTCGCTGATTGCTTAAATCGAAAGGCTCACCTTCTTGTGAGAACTGTCTTCCGTCTGTTACTGATGATGCCCTTGCTGTCTGATGGTCTGACTGCTGCGCAGGAACCCATTCTGGAATGGCGATTTGACGGCGCGGCTTCTGCGGGGCAGTGGCTGGGGGAACCGGGAGTGGCGGACGACGGGCCTCAGCCGCCGAAGTATCCCGGCTTTGCAGACACGAACCGAGCCATGTTGTTTGCCGGGCACAAGGGAGCGATTCTGATCAAGGACCACGAGCGTGGTGGGTTTTCGAATGTTCGGTTCGGCAGCGGCGATACGTTTGCCTTTGAAACGTGGGTGCGGTTTCGATCGATCGGCAAAGGCAACATCGTCTATGTGGCAGGCAAGGGACGGCATATTGAACACGGTGAAGACTTTCCGGAAAACAATCAGAATTACTCCGTGCGTTTTCAGGGAACCGGCAGTGGTGCTCAGTTCGGG
>JAGQQS010000298.1 GCA_020426105.1 Planctomycetaceae bacterium | reverse complement strand
ACGTTGTTGATGGCTTCACGCCCCTTGATTTCGAACGCTGATGACCAGGCTCAGAAGCCACACATACTGTTTCTCCTGAGTGACGATCATAGCTATCCGTTTCTCAGCATTTATGGTGACACAAACGTCAACACGCCGGCTTTGGATCAGCTCGGAGCAGAGGGGATGAGGTTTCATCGTTTCTTTACTGGTGCACCGCAATGCGTGCCATCGCGTGCTGCGTTGATGACGGGACGTTCGCCGGTTGCGGCCCGAATGACACGTTTTACGTCACCGCTGCCACGTGACGAGATTACGCTGCCGGAATTCCTCCGCGAGAAAGGTGGATATTACACCGGAATCTGCGGACGCAATTTTCACCTGGACAGTTCACCCAAAGTTTCCGGGACACCCGGGCGAGTCTTTCAGGAACACGGATTGAAAACATTCGGGGACCGCGTGGATTCGCTGAATACCTGCGCCGACAAGGACGTTGCCACGGAATTTGCCGCGTTTCTGGATAAAAGACCTGCAGAAAAACCATTCTTTATGTGGGCAAATTTTAGTGATCCGCATCACGCATGGAACGCGCCGGCTGAATTTCGGCCGGATCCCGCGGCACTTAAACTTCCAGCTCATTGGCCAGACGGGCCCGGCATGCGGGAGCAGGTCGCAGATTACTGTGCTGAAGTGAACCGTGTGGACCGCACGATTTCAGGATTACTCGACGAGCTGCGAAAAAGAAATCTTATGGATAGCACGCTGATCGTGTTTTGCGGTGACAACGGAGCGGCGCTGCCTCATGGGAAAGGATCTCTCTACGACCCAGGTTCGAACGTGCCGATGGTCATTCGGTGGCCTGGCAACGTGAAGGCAGGAAGCGAATCGGATGCACTACTCAGCGGCGAGGATCTGGCGCCGACATTACTGGCTGCCGCTGGAATCGAATCGGGGCCAAAGATGAGTGGAGTCAGCTTCCTGCCGTTGCTAAAAGGCGTTGACTATACCCCGCGCAAGTATGTGTTTGTCGAACGCGGTCCCCATGGTTCTGTTCCTGTCACCGTGGATATGACGAATGCGGGGTACGATCTTGGACGCGCCGTACGCAGCGATCGGTACAAGTTCATCTATAACTGCACGCCATGGATACCGTATTCGCCGGTGGATTCCTACGGGGGCGCCGCATGGAAAGAAATGCAGGCAGCCAACGCTGCGGGAACTCTTGCACCCGAACTGCGTGCGACATACTTCACGACACCACGCCCCGTTTATGAACTCTACGATCTGAAAAACGATCCGTCGGAACTCAGGAATCTCAGTGGCAAAGCAGATCTGGCAGGCGTCGAAGCGGAACTCCGCGACGCTCTGACAGAACGCATGATTCTCGACTTCGACTACCTGCCGCTGCCACAACCATTGGGGAAAAATCGTTCGAAGAAGAAGCGATGACGTTGTACGATCGTCGCTTAGCATATCCCGGCTGTTGGTGGGCAATAGTCGCACTATCCGGATGTCTGCGCGATCAAAGAATGGTTCGATATAAAGCCCCATTTAGCAGAATGCGGATGGTTACTCGGTGGAAAAAGCAGAAGGTTTCGCATTCCCTGAGTCATCCTCAGGAATTGGCCCCGTGCTTGTCACGTCGTTAAGTCGTTCTGAACAGACGACGTGGAGACACTCTCAGTTTCAAGGACACATCAGGAATTCGGCTGAATATGACATTCTCCTGCGAATCTAAAAGGGTCAGTGAGCGGATGTCGCATCTCTGCAGAATTTCGCGTGAATCGACTGCTCGTCGGACTCCCCAAATTGGGAACACTGCTCGTGAAAAGTTTACTTTGTCGTTGGTTTGTGGCTGGTTTGGTGATTCTGCTGGCACTCTTGTCACAGGGTGCTGATTCTTCTGTGATTGCTGACGGTCCTGCTGTGGTTTTGAAACCAGGGGACCATATCGCGTTCATCGGCAATACCATGGCCGATCGCATGCAGCATTCAGGCTGGCTCGAGGGTTATCTGCACTCGGTGTTCCCCGAACATGATTTGACGTTCCGCAATCTGGGTTATTCCGGTGACGAAATCAAGGAACGGCCTCGTGCCGACAATTTTGGAAGTCCTGATCTTTGGCTGACGAAATGCAAAGCCGATGTCGTCTTTTGCTTTTTTGGATACAACGAAGCGCTCCGAGGTGATGCCGGACTGCCGGACTTCGAAAAAGATCTGGCTGAAGTGATCGACGGGATGCAGTCACAACAATACAACGGTTCCACGCCGCCGCGGCTTGTCTTCTTTTCCCCCATCGCGCATGAGAATCTCCGTAGCCCGCATCTTCCAGATGGTTCGGGAAACAATGTAAAACTGGAGAAATACACTGAGGTCATGCGGCAAGTGTGTGGGGCAAAGAACGTGCCTTTTGTTGATCTCTATGCGCCGTCTCTGGAGTTATACGCGAAGGCGACCGTGCCGCTCACCATGAACGGGATTCACTTGTTGGAACATGGCGACAAGGCCATCGCTGAAGTCATCCTTAAAGAGTTGTTTCCAGACAAATCCCTTCCGTTGGATATCGAAAAGCTGCGAGACGCAGTACTCGACAGGAATTATCACTGGTTCAGCCGTTACCGTGTTGTGGACGAGTACAACGTATTTGGCGGTCGATCCAAACTGGCATGGAACGGTCAGTCCAACGCGGATGTAATGATCCGTGAAATGGAATGTTTCGACGTGATGACCGAAAATCGTGACCAGCGAATTTGGGCCATTGCCAGGGGTGGCGATCTCGAAGTCAAGGACGACAACCTTCCACCGGAACTGTCGGTTGAAACGAATAAGAGGGGGCCGCTGCCGGACGGGAAATGGCCGTATTTGACTGGCACGGAAGCGATCAGCAAAATGACGATTGCTGACGGAATGGAAGTAAATCTCTTTGCCTCCGAAGAGCGATTCCCACGACTGGTGAATCCTGTGCAGATGGCCGTTGACACCGACAGTCGCCTGTGGGCAGCCGTTTGGCCATCTTATCCACACTGGAATCCTGTCGAGAAGCGACGTGATGCGCTTTTGATTTTTCCGGATGAAGACAGTGACGGAGTGGCCGATGATGCGATCGTATTTGCGGATGAACTGAACAGTGTGACCGGGTTTGAGTTCTGGAATGGTGGCGTGCTTGTCGCGGCTCCTCCGGAAATCTGGTTTCTTAAAGACACTGATGGCGATGACAAAGCCGATCTTAAGATTCGCATGCTGCAGGGCGTCTCAAGCGCCGATACGCATCATTCCGCGAATGCGGTACGCATCGGTCCGGATGGCTGGATGTACTGGTCACGTGGTATTTTCAATGTGGCGAACTTTGAAACGCCCACCAGGACTTTTCGCAGCAAGCTCTCCGGCGTGCACCGCTTCAATCCTCGTACGTTTGAATTTGAGTTCCATTTTCCGATCGGCCCTAATCCGCACGGTGACGTCTTTGATCGCTGGGGGTACCAGTTTGCGAACGACGGGACCAGTGGCAGGGGCAGCTATGTGAATATCGGAAAAGGAATTGGCAACAAGTACTGGTTTGAGAAACGAGTTCGTCCGGTCGCTGCCACCGGGATTCTTTCCAGCGGACATTTTCCCGAAAAGAATGAAGGCAATTTTCTGATCTGCAACACCATCGGGTTCCTCGGTGTGTTGCAGCATGAAGTGACGTATCAGGGCGCCGATATCACGGCGAAGGAAATTGAGCCGATTCTGTATTCGTCGGACGCGAATTTTCGTCCGAGCGATCTCGAAGTAGGTGGAGATGGTGCGCTCTACATTTCAGACTGGCACAATTCGCTGATTGGTCACATGCAGCACAACATGCGCGACCCCAACCGCGACCATGAACATGGGCGCATTTATCGCGTTACTGCGAAGAATCGTGCACTTTCAAGACCCACGAAACTGAAGGGGAAACCGATTCCCGAAGTCTGTGAGCAATTCTTTGCCCCCGACAATGGCACTCGATATCGTGCACGTCTCGAATTGAGCAGCCGCGACGCAGCGGCGATTGCGAGTGAGGTTCAGTCGTTCGCTGACAGACTCAATCCAAAGATCGCCCCCAAAAACCGTGACGAAGCACAAGCGCTGCTTGAAGCCCTCTGGGTATTTGAAGAACAACGTTTGCCCAATTTGGGATTGGTGAAAAAATGCTTCGAGGCTGAAGAGCCACGAATACGAGCGGCGGCAATTCGAACTCTGGGGCATTGGGCGGGCCGCATTGCTGACTGGGAACCGGTACTCGTGGCGGCCTCGCGTGACGAGTCCCCCCTGGTTCGTGCCGAGGCTGTGAAAGCGGCCGTCGATTTTGGCAATGTAGTGTCAGCCGAAGTGATTTTTGAGGTCGCAACACGTCCGTCCGATCCGGAACTTGATACGGTTATTGC
>JAGQQS010000297.1 GCA_020426105.1 Planctomycetaceae bacterium | reverse complement strand
GACGTCTGAGGTGCGGAAGCCCCTGTTCGTTGCGCCTCGCTGAAATCCTGTTCCGGTACAAAAGGAGATTCAGCCTGTGTCAGAAGCTGTTGTTGCCTGTCCCGTATGCCGTGTCAAACTTCGTCTTCGCGGCAGCGTTCTCAGCAAGGCCACTGTGCCCTGTCCAAAATGTGGAACGACACTGGATGTTCCGCAAGCGACGACGTCCACGCCGCCTCCTCGGCAAAAGTCCTCACCTTCATCGGCCGCGCCGCCTTCCCGGCAGCCAAAGCAAAAAACACGGCCCGCATCAGGGAATACTTCGAAGCCAAAGCGAAAACGCAAATCTCCCGCCGACGCTGTACCGGATCCGTACAGCGACAACTATTACGGTGCAGATGAGGAAAGTGACATCTTTGGTGGAAGTTCTGCTGATGACTTTGACAGCTATGGTGCCACTGCCGATCCGTATGGGACGGCAGCCGCCCTGCCGCCCAAAAGAAAATCGGGAGCGCGATCGACCGCAGCGGTAAAGGACGTTTCGGAGCGTGCGCCGTCGCGTCAGAGCAGCGTGCGTCGGGGCGGATTCTTTTCCTGGGTTGGTTACGGAGCGCTGGCGGGCATTGCCGGTATCGTTCTGCAGACACTGCTGGGGTTCACAAACTATCTATGGCCGCTGCTGATCGCCACTATTGTAACCGGAACAATGGTTGGTACGGCAGTTCGCTACGCTGCCGGGGAGAACGATGGCTGGGGGCCAGGCATCGTCGCGGTCCTGATCGCTGCGTTTGCGATTTTTGCCGGTCGAGTTGGCGCTTTCAGTGTGTCGCCGGATGTCGATAAGATCCTTGGGAATCCGGAGGCTCCTCTCACGGCCCAGGAAGCAGAAGCTCGCGTGAATACGGAAATGACGGAACCATTTCTGATTGCCGACATCGCCGCGGAGGTCGAATATGACGACGACTTTCTGCAAGCGAATAATATCGAAGAAGATGAAGCGACGGATTACTGGCTGGAGCATGAAGGCGAAGAGGATCCGTCGAAGCGATATCTCCCGGCGATATGGGCTGAAGCAACACAACGCTGGAATCAGAACTCGCCGGAACAGAAAGAGGCGATTCGCAAGACGAAGGAAATGAATCTTCGTGAGACGTACGGCGTGATGTCGGACGAAGTTGTCCAGCAGCGAATCAATGATGCGACGACCGACGAAGGGATGATGAACGAGATTGCAAATTCGCTGTACCACGATGAACAATGGCTGAATCAGGCCGGAATCTCCGAAGACGAGATTGACAATCACTGGGAGCAGACCGAATTTGAAGGCGAACTCCGCGGTGAATCGCAGCATTTACCGGCCGTTTGGGCTGAAGCAAAACGGCGGTGGGATGAAACGCCACCGGAACAAAAGCAGGCTCAGATTGACAAGCGATCTGCGAGTCTGCGGGGCGAACTTGTGTTTTCGGCAGAAGATGCAAAGAACGCCGAGACGATTGGGAAGACTCTGCGGATTTTGATGATCGTCATCGGTGCGATTTTCACGCTGTTCTGGGGCATCGGCAGTCTGATCTGTACGGGGTCGGCTTTGGTCAGTGCGTTTAAGATTGCGTCAGGCATGAATGTCGGGAATTAACGCGACGCGTGCGACAAAAATCAATTGACGCTGCAGCATTGAATCGCATCCCGCAGCACAAGTGGAACACGCGATGCGGGCCTCGTTCTCTGATCTGACCGTCAGTATCTGTGACACCATAATCTGTGTGCCAGCAGTCGCGAATGACCGCCAGCAGGAAGTCGGAGGCTGACCGGTACCGACTTAGAACCTGGCACCTGTCGATTCTGATTGTGGTGGAATGCCCGATTCCCGGGACAATTCGCACGCTCTCAGTTCAGGCGACGACAAGAACGCCGCCAAAGACCGGAATACGGAATGTGGCTGGAGAATGTGGCTGGCAAGACACGCACGAAAGGCTCGAGAGCTTCGCCTGGCCATCTGGTCTGGATTGTTACAATTCCCCAAAACGAGGCTGATTCAGCATCCGCTACGCAATCCCGGGCACGGGGAAGGCTCTGGCGAATTCCGCAATCTCGCCGCGGATTCTGCTGAGCGATGCGGCATCTTCGTGCGACTTCAGCACATTCAGAATCCATCCGCCAACGCGTTTCATTTCGTCCGTTTTCATGCCGCGAGTCGTCAGTGCGGCGGTCCCGATGCGGATCCCGCTGGGATCCATCGGTTTCCGCTGGTCGTACGGAATCATGTTCTTATTGACCGTGATACCGGCCTCATCCAGCGCGTGTTCGGCGACTTTACCTGACAAGCCGATTGCGGTGACATCACACATCATCAAATGATTGTCAGTACCGCCGGAAACAAGTCGCAGGCCTCCGGTCATCAGAGTCTCCGCCAGAGTTCTGGCATTATCAACAATTTGGCGCCCGTATGTTTTGAACTCAGGCTTCAACGCTTCCCCGAAACAAACGGCCTTTGCCGCCACGATATGCATTAACGGCCCGCCCTGAATACCAGGAAAGACACTGCGATCGACGTTGGCCGCATGTTCTTTTCGACACAGCACAAAGCCAGAACGGGGCCCGCGGAGTGTCTTGTGAGAAGTTGAGGTCACAAAGTCTGCATGCGGCACCGGACTGTTGTGAATCCCTGCGGCGACAAGCCCTGCATAGTGAGCCATATCGACCATGAAAAAGGCGCCGACCGACTTCGCAATTTCAGCGAATTTAGCGTGATCAATTTCGCGGGGATACGCACTGGCACCAGCGACGATCATCTTTGGCTTGTGTTCTTTTGCCAGGGAAGCCACCTTATCAAAATCGATGCGATGGTCATCTTCGCGAACGCCATAGTGAATCGCTTTATACAGTTTGCCGCTGAAGTTCAGGTGCATTCCATGAGTCAAATGGCCGCCATGGGCTAAGTCCATCGCGAGGATCGCATCGCCGGCATTCAGGACGCTCATATAGGCAGCCATGTTGGCCTGTGAGCCTGCATGGGGCTGCACATTGACGTGCTCCGCACCAAACAATTCTTTGGCACGATCACGTGCAATATTTTCAATCACATCGACGTGCTCACAACCGCCATAGTAGCGTTTGCCTGGGTATCCTTCCGCATATTTGTTGGTCAGCACCGTGCCCGCCGCTTCCATCACCGCAGCGCTGGTGTAGTTTTCGGATGCGATCAATTCAAGGCCGTCGACCTGGCGCTGACGTTCGAGCACAATCGCTTCCCAGACAGCCGGGTCAGATAACGGAAGAGCAGTCATCACAATTTCTTTCAATTGTACGCGGGAAAATCAAAGGATGGTTCAGAGCAGACAGTGGATCTGAAGAGGTGAACAGGTCAATCCGCTGGCCAAGGTCCGGGATGAGCGGTTATTCGGGAATCAAGTCTGCGGGAGCAATGCCTGAAATATTCCACAGAATTTTGCGGCGAGACAGGCGGCATGCCACAAATTTGCTCTCTTATAGCAGTAGATCGTCGGATTGCTACCGTTTGACTTTTTTCGACGGTATCTTCGGAGGGAAACAGGCTGTGTTTCCAAAGTGCGGAACTGGTGTTTTCATTCCGGCGAAGGGAAATCGCGGTCTGACAGGATTTCACTCACAGTAGCGGACCAGGACTTTGACGCCAACCACCCATCCCGAATCTGAGATCGTTCCCGGTGCCGAACTCCAGCGTGATCTGGTTGCCGTCAGTTCGTTGCCTCTCGCCGGAGAAACCGTGGCGTTTACGGGAACTCTCGCGTCGATGACGCACCGGGATGCTATTCGTCTTGTGGAAGAATATGGCGGTCGGGCGACTCATACCGTCAGCAAAGCGACCACGATGCTGGTGATCGGTGAGGAAGGGTGGCCCCTGGAGCCCGACGGGGTGACTTCGCAAAAACTGCAACAGACGACCCAGTTGGTTGCGGACGGTTCAGAAACCCGAATCCTCGCGGAATCAGACTGGTTACAGTTGCTGGGACTTGATGAACACCGGGAAGAGATCCGTCGATCGCATACACCGGCGATGCTCAGTCGGCTGCTGGACGTTCCGGTACGAATGATTCGCCGCTGGGCTCGACTGGGCCTGATTCGGCCAGTTCGTCGCGTGTGTCGATTGCCCTACTTCGACTATCGCGAAGTTGCCAGTGCACGGCGTCTGGCAATGCTGCTGGATCAGGGTGTTGCCGCCGAAGTTCTCGAACGCAGCCTCACTGAACTCAGCCGAACCATGGCAGGCACGGACCGATCGCTGGCACAATTGAATCTTTTGGTGCAGGACGACAAAATCCTGATGCGGGATGAGCGCGGAGTCTTGAATCCACGCACCGGCCAGCGTCTGCTGGATTTTGACGCGACGGATGGCTTTGGCGTCTTCAATCCCGGCGAAGAAGTTGAGTCATCCAGCGATCCGGGGGACCATGATGCGGACGAAGTTCCTGTTTCCATACCTTTCCATTCTGCACGCCCGGACCTGCAGGATCGCCGCATGGCGGACTGGAACGCAGAAGAATGGTTTCATGAGGGTTGTCGATTGACAGAAGAAGCGGAATTGGAATCTGCGATTAATTCGTTTCGGAACGCGATGAGCCTCCTGTCTTCGGAAATTGCGGCCGCTCGCCTGAGTGCCGACGACGCCGCGGAAGATCACCTCTCCATGTTTCCGGACCCGGCAGAAGTCAATTTCCACATGGCCGATGCCTTGTATCGCTCGGGGCGCGTCGAAGCCGCAATCGAACGTTACTATTGTGCGATTGAATCAGCACCGGATTTCATTGAGGCCTGGACACAACTTGGGTGCCTGCAGTCCGAGCTTGATCAGCCTGAAGTCGCCGAACAATCATTAGCCACGGCGATCTCGATTCATCCTGAAAACCCGGATGCGTTGCTGCACTATGCACAATTGCTGGATCAGACTGAGCGTGACGACGAGGCCGTTGAATACTGGAAACAGTATCTCCAGCACGATTCGAGGGGGCCGTGGTCCGATCATGCCCGGGCTCGAATCGCTCGAGCAACCGGAACCGTGATTTCGACCTGCACCAAAACAGACCATGATCTCTTCGGCTGATGCCACACGCAAATCCGCTGGCCCGAAGTGACAGATCCGGTTTGAATCGCCCCCATGTCCTGTACTGCTGCTGTAATTCTGCGGAGCCACATGTTGATTGATCGCGGCCCCCTTTTCCGCGACTGTCTGTTTGATAGAATGCGGCATTGGTTCTTCAGGAAACGCTGCAATTTGTAATCATACAAGTGACAAACGCTATGGGAAGAAGTTTCGAAAATCGTAAAGCTTCGATATTCAAGACGGCCGGTCAGAAATCCAAGCTCTATTCAAAATACGGTACGCTGTTATATGTGGCCGCGAAGAATGGCGTTCCGGACCCCGAAAATAATCCAGCCCTGAGGCATCTGATCGATCGTGCCAAACGCGATCAGGTGCCCAGCCATGTCATTGAAAAGGCGATTGAAAAAGCCAACGGTGTCGGTGGGGAGGATTTTGCCTCCGTGCGCTATGAAGGTTTTGGCCCAGGCGGCTGTTCAGTCATCGTTGATTGTCTGACGGACAATAATAACCGGACGATTACCGACGTCCGCACTTGTTTTACGCGGACCGGCGCCAAGCTGGGCCCTGCCGGCTCGGTGGCCCATCTGTTCGACCATCTCGCAGTGCTGTCTTTCAAAGGAGACAACGGGGACGCAGTCCTGGAAGCAATGCTGGACGCCGATGTTGATGTGGACGATGTCGAGTGCGAAGATGGTCGAGTGACACTGTTTGCCGCAGTCAGCGATTTTTATAAAGCCAAAACAGCACTGCTGAAAGCTTTCCCCGGAACAGAATTGCTGACCCAGGAAATCACCTTTATTCCTCAGGCAAACAAAGAAATCAGTGCCGACGATGTGCCTATGTTCGAAAAATTTATGAATCTCCTGAACGACTGTGATGACGTTCAGGAGATTTATCATAACGCCATATTGCCGGGCTGATGGTTCGTTAACCTATGCCTTCGCACGATTCCGGCTTTGAGCACCAACTGGAACAGAACCTGAGACGGCTGCTTGCTCCTGGCCAGCCTGTGCTGCTGGCAGTTTCCGGCGGCCGTGACAGTATGGGGTTGTTGCACGCCACAACCCGGCTGCGCAGCGTGCTGGAACTGCCTTTCATCCTTGTGGCGCATCTGGATCATGGACTCCGCGGCGAAGCCGGGCGCGATGACGCAGAGCTCGTCCGATCTACGTGTCGCACGCTCAACGTCCCTGTCGTCGTCTCTGAATGTGACGCAGGGCAACTGGAACGCGCTGCACGCGGAAGTCTGGAAGAAGCCGCTCGAACCGCTCGTTATGACTTTTTGCACCGCACCGCTAAACAACACAGTATCCCATTGATCGTGACGGCACACCATGCGGCCGATCAGGCGGAAACCGTGCTGCACAATATCATCCGCGGCACCGGCATTCGTGGACTGCGAGGCGTCCCGGAGCGGAGAAGACTGAGTGACACGGTGGAGCTTATTCGTCCGATGCTGACGATCCAGGAGTGTGCGCTGACAGAGTATGTGCAGCATTACCAAATCGCATTCGCCATCGATGCCACCAACGACAGTCATGCCTTCACGCGGAATCGGATTCGGCATCAGTTGCTCCCACTGCTGGCCAAAGACTTTAATGTGAGCATTCAGGATTCGATTGTGCGGCTGGCCGGGCAGGCCGAGGAGTTGCTGCAGATTCTGGACGGCGTCGCCGAAGAACTGCTTAAGGACGCGGTCCTCGAGCAAACTCCGGGACTCTGTCGCCTCGATGTACTCCGGTTGACTCAACAGCCGCCGGCAATCGTGAGGCATGCGATGACAGTCCTGTGGCAGCAGCAGAACTGGCCGCGCCGGGATATGAGTGGGCCCCAATGGCATCGGCTCACCGCGCTGTTGTTCAATGCTCCACCTGCAGCACTTGACCTTCCAGGCCTGATCCGCGCCGAATTGCGGGGCAATCTTCTGGCGCTGACTCGAAACGCGGACACGCCGTAGTGCCCTGTCAAAAGATCAGAATCTGGCGTAGTGGACGAGGCGACGAGTCCCGATCCGCCCTGCAACTGCAGGGACTCGT
>JAGQQS010000296.1 GCA_020426105.1 Planctomycetaceae bacterium | reverse complement strand
CGTTGCACACATCCTGGCCTTTCGGCCACGGGTTAAACGAATCAAAATCCATTGACCGCGTTGCCCGCGCTGCAGTGGTCATCGGAGCGCGAATCCGAGCGATTACAGTACAGACACTTCCGTTCAGCTGCGGGGCTCAAGCGGTTCCACGGTCCTGAAGACAAAGGTGGACCAAAGAATTCCCGCGACAATCAGGACTCCCATGTTGATGTAGAAAATGGGATCCCACTGAGCCCTTGCGGTGTAACCTCGAGCTCCCAGAAAATCGGCAATGGCGCCAACCAGATACTGGGAACTCATAGCCCCGAAGACGCCTACCGAGTTCATCAGGCCGAACAGAGCGCCGATATGTTTACCGCTGATTCCAATCGAGCAGGTCCACCACAGAGGTTGAGTCGCCTGAGTGGCGAAACAGGACAGGGCCGCAAAGAAAGCGGCAAGCCACGGATCTCCTGACAGCAAACCACACCCCAGCATGGCGGACGCCAGAAAAAATGAGCTGCCTCCCAGCAGCCGTTTTCGGCCGACTCCGCCGCTGGATGCGAATCGGTCCAGGAGATAGCCGCCAGCCAACGTGCCCGCCGCTGAAAAGAACAGCACCATGGAGGCCATCAATCCTGCTTGTGTCTCTTCAACGCCGCGTCCGGACTTAAGGTACTTGGGAAACCATGAGAAATAGATGTAGCTGTTAAACGAGCCGCATGCCATGATCAGGCTGAGAAACCAAATGCTCGGATTTCGCCCGACCAGTGGCCACGGAATTTGTGAATGAACATTGGAGGCCGAGGCTCCTCGACCAATATAGGCGACTTCTTCTTCATTCGCCGCTGCGTGTTCGGCCGGGTCATCGCGAAACCAGCCGTAGAAACCGGCAGCCCAGACGGCCCCGACGCTTCCGAAAACAGCAAATGTCCATCGCCAGCCAATCTCGCGAATCAGCACTGCCGCCAGAAATGGCGCGATTGCACCCCCAACCTGTGACGCTGCCAGGAGAATACCCTGAGCTCGCCCCCGCTCTTTGTCGGGAAACCAGCGCGACATCACGCGGGCCACATTGGGAAACGCTCCCGCTTCACCGGCCCCAAACAAGAATCGAACACTCACCAGCATCCATAATCCAGTGCACGCACCGGTAAGAGCTGTAAAAGCAGACCACCAAAGCGAGATTCTTGTCAGGACTCGCCGCGCCCCCAGCTGATCCCCCCAGCGCCCGGTGGGAATTTCAAACAGTCCATAGGCCAGAGTGAACGCCATCAAAAAATAACTTGTCTGCGTGTTCGTGATCTGCAGGTCAGTCTGGATCGAATCGATTGCCGCCGAAATGCAGATGCGATCCAGATAGAGAATCCCTGAAAGTAAACAAAGAACGCCCAGGACCTTGAAGCGTGCTTTCGTCATTTTCGCTGATACATACGTCGCGGGAACGTCCATAGCGGCTCCGACAACAGATAGGCTCAATGGATTCGAGCGCGGGCATTCTGATGCGTCGTCGGATGCTTCGCTGTCCGGCAGAGGCGGCATGGCATGATCCTTCGCTGAGAATATTGCGGCAAATGACAAGACGTCCGGTACGCACGCGTGCCTCAAAAAAGGGGGCAGGAACCAAGAACCAGTCGGTCCGAAGAGTGCTGCGCACTTATTGGTACCTGTCCCCTTTTCTGAGGCTCCGTAAACCTGCGTGGTGCGAATGATGGCGGGGTTTGCTGCTTTCCGCAAGGAGCGGTCAGTGTTGATCTCCTGATACGGGCTGAGATCGCTGATGAATTCGTTGCAACAGAATCCAAACGATGATGTTCTTCGACTATTCCCCGAAGTGCGCTACCGCTGGAGATGCGGACGATCCTGAAGTTAGCACGAGCGACATTTTCGAAATAGCAGGATCTCTGAGTTTGGCATTTTGAGCGGCGGAGTGGGCTGATCCTGACCCGCGCGATACGATACCTTCATTCAATTTAACCGCCTTCAATGCCTGAAAGCCCGCCCGTGAAGAATCCACTTGCTCGTGCAGTCGTTTTCGCAGCCATCGCCAGCATTGTTTTACCTGAAATAACCTGCACGTCCGTCCAGGCAGATGAGCAGCAGGTGCCGTCAGGCGATGCGAAATGGACCTATGATGCCGCACTTCTTCAGCCATTCTGGAACAGGAACACGGTGGAGGGTGAATCTGTACTGTTCATCAAAGATCCGGCGGCTGGCACAGCGAAGGCAACATTACTATTTCCACTACAGGAGATAATCAGCATTACCCGCACTGTGGACTGGAAGTCGTCAAATGGGACTGAATTCGAATTGGGTCGGGACTACGTCTTCACACCGGGCTCAAACGAAATCACACTTCCGAAGGACTCGCGCATCCCGTCCTTTGCATCTACAGATCTGCGGCGTCCGGCTGGTTCACAACAATACAAACTGACGCATCGCGATGGCAACGGTGAAATTCTGTTCGGTGCGACAGACGAGTATCATCAAATGCAGGTCTGTGTCACGTATCGACACGCGGAATTGAAATGGCCTGGTCCGGTCCCGGTTTATGATGAGCAGGCATTGCCTCGCACGATTCGCATGCTGAAAAGCAAAGAAGCGGTTTCGATAGTCCTGCTGGGCGACAGCATTTCGACCGGGTGCAACGCATCCGGCTGGGCAAACAGCAGTCCCTATCAACCACCGTGGCAGGACCTGCTGCTCGAACATCTGCAGCATACGTTTTCGCCAAATGTTTCAATGACCAACCTCGCGGTGGGAGGAACTTCCACACCGTGGGGTCTGACGCGTGTTCCTGATGTGGCAGCCGCCAAACCGGATCTTGTCATTCTGGCCTTTGGCATGAACGATTCTGCCGGACGCTCGGCTGCCGAATATAAGTCGAACACGGAGGCGATGATCAAGGCTATTCGCAATGTCTCACCACAGACGGAATTCATCCTTATCGCCTCCATGCTCGGCAATCGCGATTGGGTCACACTTAAACATGAGCTGTTCCCGCAGTATCGAAACGCCCTTCAGGAACTCGCCGAACCTGGCATTGCCATCGCCGACATGACGTCCATCTGGACCGAAATGCTGAACCGAAAACAGGACTGGGATTTGACGGGTAATGGCGTCAATCACCCTAATGACTTTGGTCACCGAGTCTACGCGCAGGTGTTGACTTCACTTTTGAATGCGCCGCAGACACAGGATTCTGACATTCCGGCTACGGACGAGCCATTCACGGTCAGGCTTTGGCCGGACAGGGCACCCAAGGGCGACGATACCTTTGAAGTGTCGGATGCCAGGCTTACAGTTCACCTGCCCCAAAATCCAGGTGGATCGGCGATTGTGATCTGTCCCGGCGGCGGGTACGGCGGTCTTGGCACGGGGCCGGAAGGGCATGGCATCGCCGAGTGGCTCAATTCACATGGAATCGCAGGCATTGTCCTGGAATATCGCTTACCGGCTGGACGTGCATTTGTTCCGTTACTGGATGCTCAGCGGGCGCTTCGGATCGTGCGAAACAACGCCGAGGCATGGCAAATTTCGCCGGCGCAGGTCGGAATCATGGGCTTTTCCGCTGGAGGCCATCTGGCGTCTACCGCAGCGACACATTTTGATTCAGGAAATCCCGCGGCTCCCGATCCGCTTGATCGCCCGAGCTGCCGTCCGGATTTTGCGGTTCTGGTTTATCCAGTCGTAACGATGGGCGAGCAGACACATGGTGGTTCAAGAACCAACCTGCTGGGAGCCGATCCGTCGCCGCAGATGATCGAATTATTTTCCAGCGAGCGGCAGGTCACGGCCAGCACACCACCGATGTTTTTGACGCACGCAATCGACGATCTCGCCGTCCCGAGTATCAACAGTAAGGCCCTTTTTGATGCGCTGCAGTCAGCAAAAATCCCGTCGGAATTTCTCGAACTTCCTGCCGGAGGCCATGGTTTGAATGGTTACAAAGGGCCAATGTGGGATGCGTGGCAAATGCAGTCGCTGGAATGGCTTGCTGAGCAGCAGCTGATTTCTATTCGCTGAGTTGCGGTCCGGGTTTTTGAAGTCAGGCGATGCACGCCAATTTTAGTGAACGTGTAACGGCGATGCAGAACATCACACCGATTTTGCTCTTTCTGCGTGGCCTCGTCCACTACGGGAACTGGCGGGACTCGTGGCCTCGTCCGCTACGGGAACTGGCGGGACTCGTGGCCTCGTCCACTACGCGAACTTGTAAGAATTCATCTGCTGC
>JAGQQS010000295.1 GCA_020426105.1 Planctomycetaceae bacterium | reverse complement strand
TGCCAGCCACCCGATAAACTGTCGGGCATCGCCCAGTGACCTCGATAGATGCTGCAAAGCAGCAGACTACTCACGAAGCGGAAAAGTTCAACGCACGATCTCTGTGTCGGCTGATCGCCTGACACACAGATCGCAAATCGTTCTTATGGCAAGCGTTACCGAAGTTCAAACCGGAAGACTCATGTGCCCCGCCACACAGAACGACATCGTACTGAACACATCGGTTGGCTTCGCGCTGCAGTGTTGGGTGCCAACGATGGCATTGTATCGACTGCGAGCCTTGTCGTTGGTGTCGCCGCGGCCGACGCGACACACGCCAATATTATGGTTGCGGGCGTCGCCGGGTTGGTGGCGGGTGCGATGTCGATGGCCGCTGGTGAGTATGTCTCTGTGAGTTCTCAGTCCGACACCGAGACGGCAGACCTCGACCGTGAACGCAAAGAACTGGCAGAAGATGCTGACTCGGAACTCGCAGAACTCACTGGCATATACGTCGCACGCGGATTGGATGAATCGCTGGCGCGACAGGTTGCCGAGCAATTGACGAAGCATGATGCGCTCGCCGCACACGCTCGCGATGAATTAGGAATCTCCGAAACGATGACAGCCCGTCCGGTACAGGCAGCGTTTGCATCCGCGGGCACGTTCGCGATCGGTGCTGCATTACCTCTGCTGGCCGCATTTCTCACGCCGGTCAACCTGATCGGAACAGGAGTGTCGTTTATGTCCCTCGTGTTTTTAGCGCTGCTTGGTGGTGCATCGGCTTATGTGGGCGGTGCTCCGATCGCGAAGGCGGTTGCTCGCGTGACTTTCTGGGGGGCTCTTGCGATGGCAGCGACAGCGGGGATTGGAAAACTATTTGGTGTCGCTGTATGACGGCAAGTCAACACGGGCCAGAAGATCAGGTGATTGAATATGATCGGCGTTGCGCGTTTGACGGGAGCTAAAATATTTCCGTTCCCCCGAACGTTCGCCCATGACAGTCGTTCATGCCGACAGTCTACTTGAAGACTTCGATCGACTTGCCATCGAAATTCTGGCGCGTGCAATTCTTGCGGCAGATGCGCTGGTCGATGCGATGCAGAGATTGCGTGATTAACTCTGCCACAATTTAAAAAACCGGCCAGCTGTGGCTCCGTCGCCATCCGGCTTTACGCCCGGTAAAGATGCCGTTAATATTTTTGGAGGACCCAAACCATACGTTGTCAGACCCCAAAAGGCGTTTTTGCAATGCGATATACGGAGCCGTCCGGATCAGGTGATCGGCGTTCATTCCTGCAGCTGGCAGGAGCATCTGTGGCGATGTCGATGACGGCGAATCCGCGCGTCAGGTGGCTGCGCGCGGACGAAGAACCACCTCCGAAGCCGCGCGTCGCGGCGATTGTGACGGAATATCGTGGCTATTCGCATGCAGATGTCATTTTGGGACGTTTTCTCCAGGGGCACACCCTGAAACCAACGGAGACCTACTGGCCTCGGACGCAGGTTGTGTCTATGTACGTGGATCAATTTCCCGCGAACGACATGAGCCGCGGAATGGCTGCGTCCTATGGAGTTCGCATGACGCCGACGATTCGGGAAGCTCTCACGCTGGGCACAGATCAGCTCGACGTCGATGGTGTCCTCATTATCGGTGAACATGGCGACTATCCACACAACGCAAAAGGGCAGCACATGTATCCCCGACGTCGATTTTTCGAAGAAGTCGTGAAGACATTCGAATCGACCAACTCGACGGCCCCGGTCTTCAACGACAAGCATCTGGGATACGCATGGGAAGATGCGAAGTGGATGTACGATCAGTCTCGCCGGATGAAGTTTCCCCTCATGGCTGGCTCATCACTGCCGACCACATGGCGCAAGCCGGAACTGGAGCTGCCTTTGGGCTGCGAAATCGAAGAAAGTCTGTCGATCGGGTACGGTGGCATTGAAGCGTACGGATTTCATGCGCTGGAAACTCTGCAGTGCATGAACGAGCGTCGCCAGGGCGGCGAGACAGGTGTGCGCGCGGTGACATGCCTTGAAGGTGCTGATGTGTGGCAGGCGGCCTCGGAGGCGCGCTGGTCACGAAAATTACTCGATGCAGTCACGAGGTGTGTCGAGAAGAAGAAGCCCGGCACTCCCGAAGAGAACTGTCGCAATCCGGAATTATTTCTGATCGAATATGTCGATGGCCTGAGAAGTTCAGTCGTCATGCTCGACGGTTACAGCTCTGCGTTTGGATTTGCCGGGCAGCTCAGGAATAATCCGGAACCGGTTGCCTCACATTTCTGGCTGCAGGAGCCCTCCTTCGGTCATTTTGCATATTTGACGCACAATATTGAATCAATGTTTCTGACGGGGCATGAGACATATCCTCCGGAACGAACTTTACTGACGACGGGGATTCTGGACGCGGTGATGACATCTCGCGCCGAAAAGCATCGACGAGTGGAAACACCCTGGTTGTCGGAGATCCGGTATCAGGTGACCGGCGATTGCGGACGTCGAGCGTTCCTGGAGTAACCGCAAAAGACCTGAAAGGCAGTTTTTATGGCGAACGATCCGAACCTGCGTCTGCCGGACGCCGATGAGATGCAGGATTGGCTTGACGCCCTCGATGATGTCCTCAGGCGATCCGGCAGTAGTCAGGTCCGTGCGCTGCTCGACATGCTGCAGACCCATGCTATTTCCCGCGGAGTGGATCCTCCGGCTTCTCTTAATACACCATACATCAATTCGATCCCGCGAGACAAACAGCCGCCCTATCCGGGTAGTCACGAGTTGGAGCGACAGCTGAGGAATATTCTGCGCTGGAACGCGATCATCATGGTCGTTCGCGCCAATCTCAGGGATCCTACGATTGGCGGTCACATTGCGACCTATGCATCAACGGCCACGCTGTTTGAGGTGGCGTTCAATCATTTTCTGCGCGGGCGGACCAGCGACTTCGTCGGGGACCAGGTTTTTTTTCAGCCGCATGCAGCACCCGGAGTTTATGCGCGCGCCTTTCTTGAGGGGCGGCTGTCCGAGAGCCAGTTGGTCAATTATCGACGTGAGTTGTCGTCTGAGGGAGGTCTGTCATCTTACCCGCATCCCTGGCTGATGCCGGATTTTTGGCAATTTCCGTCAGCGTCGATGGGACTCAGTCCGATCATGGCGATTTATCAGGCACGCTTCAATCGTTATCTCGAGGATCGCGGGCTGATACCCGCGTCGGACGCACGTGTCTGGGCTTTTATTGGCGACGGTGAAACGGACGAACCCGAATCGCTCGGCGCAATCTCCCTTGCTGCGAGGGAAAAGCTGGACAATCTGATTTTCGTGGTGAATTGCAATCTGCAACGCCTGGACGGACCTGTCCGCGGCAATGGAAAAATTATTCAGGAGCTTGAGACGTTTTTCCGAGGTGCTGGCTGGAACGTCATAAAAGTGATTTGGGGAAGTGACTGGGACCCGCTGATTGCTCAGGATCACGAAGGGCTGCTTGCGCGGCGAATGGGGGAGCTGGTCGATGGACAGTATCAAAAATACAGTGTCTCTTCGGGAGCCTGGCAGCGGCAGCATTTCTTTGGCACCGATCCTCGATTGATTGAGATGTCGCGTATGCTGACGGACGAGCAGATACGTGGTATTCGGCGAGGTGGCCATGATCCGGACAAGGTCTATGCGGCCTACAATGCCGCCACACAGAATTCCGGAGCTCCTTCGATCGTCCTTGCCAAGACGATAAAAGGATACGGAATGGGTGAAGTGGGCGAAGGGCGAATGACGGCCCATCAGTTAAAAAAACTGGATCTACAGACGCTGCAGCAGATTCGCACTCGATTCGGAATACCTGTCTCCGACGAAGAAGTCGCCGATCTGCCGTTTTATCGTCCTCCTGAAGACAGCCCGGTGATGCAATATATGTTTGATCGCCGCCGGGCCCTGGGTGGCTTTGTACCGCGGCGTGTTGTCGAACCGGCAGATGTGTCCATGCCTTCAGCGGATCTGATGGATGAGTTTCTCTACGAGAGCGATTCCCATGCCGCTTCAACGACCAAAGTATTCGTTCGAATTCTAACGAAGTTGCTGCGTGACACGAACTTCGGGGCAAGAATTGTTCCTATCGTGGCGGACGAAGCACGGACATTCGGAATGGAGTCCTTGTTTCGCCCGCACGGGATCTATTCCCATATCGGCCAGCTCTACGAGCCCGTGGACGCTGAGCACGTGGCAAGTTATCGCGAAGCACGTGATGGACAACTCATTGAAGAAGGGATCACCGAGGCTGGCGCGATGTCCACGTTCATCGCCGCCGGGACTTCATATGCGACGCACAGCTTACCAATGGTGCCGTTTTTCATTTTTTACTCGATGTTTGGTTTTCAGCGGGTTGGGGATCTAATCTACGCCGCTGGAGATGCGCGTGCCCGTGGATTTCTGATTGGAGCAACATCCGGCCGAACAACACTGAACGGCGAAGGGCTGCAGCACCAGGACGGACATAGTCACGTTCAGGCGCTGACCTGTCCGCATGTGACAGCATATGACATAGCGTTCGGATATGAGCTCGCTGTGATCATCCGCGATGGAATTCGGCGGATGCTTATCGAACAGGAGGACGTTATTTATTACCTCACCGTACAGAACGAGCCGGTTGAGATGTCGAACATGCCGGAAGGTGTCGAAACGGGTATTTTGCGGGGCATGTATCGGTTGCGGCAGTCGTCACTACCACGCGACCAACCTCGGGCGGTTCTGCTCGGGAGCGGTTCCATCGTCCACGAGGCGTTGCGCGCTGGCCGACTGCTGGAGGAGCAGTTTGGAGTGGCAGCGGATGTGTGGAGTGTGACAAGTTTCCCGCAGATGTACCGAGAGGCGATCGAAACTGACCGCCGGAACATGCTGCATCCGGAACTGCCACCAAACCGGCACTGGATCTCGGAATGTCTCACCGAGACGCATGTCTCTTATATCCTGGCCTCCGACTTTCAGCGGGTACTGCCTAATATGATCGCCGGCTGGTTTCCTGTCATGCCGGTCTCACTGGGAACCGACGGATTTGGGCGCAGCGAATCACGGGCGGCACTGCGGCGTTATTTTGAAATTGACGCGGCGGCAATCGCGTACGCGGCCCTGGCCGATCTGAGCCGCCGCGGACAGATTCCAATGGAGAAAGCTCTTGCCGCGCGGCAAGAACTGAAAATCGAACCGGACCGGGTTAGCGCGATGTTCACATG
Source organism: Planctomycetaceae bacterium (assembly GCA_020426105.1). GTDB lineage: Bacteria > Planctomycetota > Planctomycetia > Planctomycetales > Planctomycetaceae > SXXK01. Next base: position 4,230 of record JAGQQS010000295.1, on the reverse strand, counting down.
AAACACGTCCGCAGGCAGTTCAACTAAGAATTTAGTCACAGACAACTGCTTACCGGGTTTGGTTGAAACGACTGTGCTCTGCGCCAGCGAACGGCCAATCCTCCCGCCACGGCAGCCCTGATTCAAACGATTTTTCGAGATCCGCCAGCCGATGATGCTTAAAGAACTGCTCTGAAGCGCCCAACTGTGATTTCAGATCCTGAAGCAAGGCCAGAGCCTCGGGAATTCGTCCCGCATCTGCGAGGGCACACGCCATGGTCTCCTGCAGATCAAATGAATTGTCTTCAGCGATCAATTCCGCAAGTATTTTGAGTGCCCGTGCGGGATCACGCAGTGTTTCTGTCGGACAAGTCACTAGAAATCGCGCCAGATTGTGCCGAAGCTCAGCGTTCTCAGGAAACTTTGGAAGCAGCTCATCGTAGACAGCGACCGCGGCGGCGTAGTCACCCATGGCACAGATGGCCGTCGCAAGTCCGATTTGTGGACTCAGTTCCTGCGGATATTCCCGGGCCGACGTCGTCAGAATGTCTCGAGCCTGCTGGTACTGTTCCATCTGAAAATAGATGGCGGCCAGCGTGAGTCGGGGACGAAGACTGTTGGGCTGTTCAGACTGCCAGCGAAGCGCTTCCGCGAGTGCCTCGGAGCGTGTGGCAGGATTTCGCGAGTAGAGTTCACAGAGTTGGGCCCGCCCTGTTGATCCATGCACGTCCAGACGACGCACCTCACCGAGTTCGGCAAGCGCTTCGTCTGTTCGTCCGAGACGCATCAAAATATCGACGCGCAGCATTCGCAGTTTCAAAGAGTCGGGCGAGCCTCGCAGTCCGGTCGCGATTTTCTTGAGAGCTTCAGGATAGTTGCCGCGGGAAACATCGAGTTCTGCGGCCTGCCGCAGGTACGAAGAACTCTGATTCAGCAGACGTATCCGGGTCATGAGTGGATTTACATAGCTGACGACGAAATCTGCGGGGCCGGTTTCAGCGAGCCTGCGGTATTTTGCAGCATCTGCATCCCTGCCAAGTTTCTGATACTCACCTGCCAGCGCGAGGCACACCGGTCCAGGAACAACTCCCGATGCCGAATACTGCGTCATGGCATCCTGAAAATCCTGAATACTCAGTTCACTTTGTCCCGCGCGTGATTCGAGTTGACCGCGGCGAAAATGGGCGAAACCGGAATTCGGATTCAGACGGATAGCTTCATCAAAATGGCGGCGTGCTTCGTCCATCATGTTGAGACGCAAAGCCGCGTCCCCCAGAAAACAACGTGCCGCCAGATGATGTTCCGGGCCGGCTGAATAGTCCTGTTCAAGTTGATGCAACGCTTCCGTCATTGCAGCGTAAGCATCCGCCGTTTCGACAGCCGTATAGTGGGCCATCGCCCGCAACCAGGGCCAGCGAAAATTACCGGGATCAAGTCGCGAAGCATTCCTGAAACACGCAATGGCGCCAGGAGGCAGATCATATGTCAGGTAAATCTCACCAAGCTGTCCATAGGCGTTCGCCAGAGCAATTGGTGGTGCGTCATGACGCGTTTTGATCTCTTCCAGACTTTTGCGAGATTCTTCGACATGCCGTTGCACCTCCGGTGCATTCCGGCCCCATGGTGTCTCCGGGATCGGTATCTCTTCGGTCTGAGATTCGTTTCGCGCGGGAGAATCAGGCGGCAGACCTGTTTCAAAATTCCAGGTCGAAACCAACGCAGCACCCACCGCGATTGCAAAGAGCGTGGCGAAAATCAGCCTGCGTCTGGTAGACCCGAGATTGAAGGGTGCCATAAGATGTCCCGACGAGAGATAAGCTCCAAAGATCCTGGACGTTCAGTTATTTCGGCGGGTTCCGGTGCCTTTACGCAGGTCATGGTATTCGTCGCATGTTAGTCTGTCCCATTCTTCCACGACGGCGTCCGGCCAGCGAACTCTGACGACGCCCGTCTCTCTTGAATCTCCAAGGCCAAAAATTATGCGAGGGTCGCTGGATGAAAGGTAGCTGCCGTCCGTAGCGCAGCGACGGGTCAGGGAAGGCTGATCCGGGCGAATGAGTTCGGCGACAGCTCCGTAGGCGTTGTATTCGGAACCGTCTGCCCCATCAATGAGACGCACACCCAGCCAGTGTCTCAGTTGTCCGGCATCGTTCAGCAGCAGGCGGGCCGGTCCGTGATTGTTACTCACCAGAATGTCTGCATCACCATCATTATCCAGATCTCCAAACGCAGCCCCGCGCCCTGTCTCTTCGTAGTCCAGACATGCGCATCCCTGAATCAGATTAAACTCCGGCTGATTTTCCCCAACATTGTGAAACAAAAGGGAACGTTGTCGCAGCGGAACCGCAATTCCCTCTCGCTCCTGGGATGGATCAATCTGCACGCCACCATTCGTGATAAAGATGTCACTGGCACCATCATTATCAAAATCAATGGCCCCGGTGCCGAATCCTGTGTACGGACGGGTCGTCGCGTCCAACCCGAGATTGGCAGTGATGTCGACAAAATGACCTTCGCCCAGGTTCTGGTAAAACGTGGCATGTTCACTTTTCAAATGAGTAATAAACAGATCAATTTGTCCATGATGGAAGAAATCCGCCGCAATAATCCCCATATTGCCCTCAGCGCTGCCTTCCCCATTCACCGCACATCCACGAATCATCGCTTCATCGCGAAACGTGCCGTCGTGCTGATTAATCCATAGATGGTTTGGCATCGCATCGTTTGCCACGAACAGATCTGGCCATCCGTCGCCGTTGATATCAGCTCCCACCACACCCAGCGCTGCGCCCGGCTTGCCGGCAATCTGCGATGTTTGCGAGACGTCGGTAAACTTGCCGCCTCCCGCATTGCGATAGAGGCGGGAACGTGAGGGAGAAAATGATTTGGGACCGCAATATCCAAGACCTCCCCATGGCGACTCGCAGGGAACATGTATCGCGGGACTCCACTCCAGATACTGACAGACAAACAGATCGAGCAGACCATCACGGTCAAAGTCTACCCAGGAGGCGCTGGTGCTCCATGCAGGTTCAGCGAGCAGTCCCGCTTGTTCTGTGATGTCCTCAAATGTTTTGTTTCCGGTGTTTTTCAGGAGTCGATCCTGGCCATAGCAGGTCACATACAGGTCTGTATGTCCGTCATTGTTATAGTCACCCGCGATGACGCCCATCCCGTAATCAGAAAATATCAGCCCCGCCGCGACTGTAACATCGGTCCATGCGACGACAGGATTTCCGGCCGCATCGGTGGTCAGATCATTCTGGAACAATCGATGGCACATCGAGAGCTCGGGGCTTGCAGTGTTCGATGCTGTCACCGTTGGATCGAGTGATTTTCCCTGGACCAGAAAGATGTCCAGATCTCCATCACCATCGTAGTCGAACAGCGCACTTCCGGGCCCCATGATTTCCAGAATGTACCGCTCGCCAAACATCCCGTTTTCATGCTGAAAAACAAGACCCGTTGCGGCAGAGGCTTCGTGAAAAGGACACGGCTGACGTTCCGGATTTGTGGTAGGCAACGCTGCGTCTTTGGCGGGTTGTGATTCGGCGTCAGTACTGACATCCTTCATAGGAACGTCGGTTGATGGATTGCTCGAATTCTGCTGACACCCGGTGCCAATCAGAAGGACGATCAATACGGCCAGGCCAACAGCGTTGCCTGGCGGCTCTTGTGCGAATATGTTGGGATCTGCATGCATGCTTATGGTTTGATGAATCGCGGATGATTTTTGTTTCAGCGGCCCGAAGTATAGCTCACTCGGGGGCCGACATTTTCCTGTACATTTCTTCCAGCTTTTCGGCAGCCTTTGAATACTGCGGGTTTAGTCGCAGCACAGACTCAAAACGAATCGCCGCTTCGGCGTACTTTCCAAGCGAAGAAAGAACCAGACCCTGTTGAAAAATAATCTGAGGATTATCGGGACTGAACAGCGCTGCGCGATCAAGATACTTAATTGCTTCTTCGGGTTTATTCTGGTGAGCAAGCAGGACGCCGTAGTTGAACTGCCCCACGAGGGAATCCGGGAATTCTGCCAATCCGGCTTCGTAGTGGATTTTTGCCGCTTCAGGATTACCGCCTGCAAACAGGGCACTGCCGAGATTAAAATGGGCGGTCGCATACCGCGGATCAATTTCGACGACACGCGTATAATGTGCGATGGCCGTCGGCATATCGCCCTGAGCCGCCGCAAGTTTTGCGATGGCAAAGTGCGCATCCGCTGAATCCGGACTTGTGCGGATCGTGTCG
>JAGQQS010000294.1 GCA_020426105.1 Planctomycetaceae bacterium | reverse complement strand
CGACATCCCGGAATTGGACGCCTTTAAGAATTACCGAAATCCGGGACTGGCCCCGCACGTTCTCAGTGGCAGGACACGATTGTCGAAATGCTCCGGGGCGACTACAGTGCTGAGCTTTCCATCAACCCGCACATTTCAGCACCGGAGCAGTTAGCATGGTATCCCGACCGCGTACAAAGGCAAAACTCGCAAAGAAGGCAAAACGATGCGCGAAATGCGGCAAGATCGTGCGTGCTGCCGTCCGTTGCAAGCGGTGTCACAAGACGCAGGCGTAACGCACGTTACTGCCCGTTTTGGCTAACGCAGCTCAAAATTTGTGACCTTCCTGAGGTCCGTTTTTGGTCAGCGTGAGGATTTCCGGTCCGGACTCCGTCATCAGAATTGTGTGTTCGAACTGAGCGGACAACGCACCATCGACGGTGCGAACGGTCCACTTGTCCTTTGTATCCACACGTGTCTTCCAGGAGCCGATGTTGAGCATCGGCTCGATGGTAAAACAGGTGCCCGCCTTCAGCAGATCGCGATTAGAGGCAAGCACCGGGTAATGCGGCACGCCGGGCTCCTGATGAAATTCACGCCCGATCCCGTGCCCTTGGTATTCCCTTACGACAGAAAATCCGGCAGTGGTTGCAAACGCCTGAATAGCCCGGCCGATTTCCGTCACCGTACCTCCACAGCGACTGGCATTGATTCCGACAAATAACGCATCGAACGTTGCCTGCACCAGTCGTCGCGCGTTATTGCTGACGGAGCCGATCAGGAATGTTTCGGACTGATCGCCATACCATCCGTTAACAATCGTGGTGATATCGACGTTGATAATGTCGCCGTCCTTCAGGGGTCGTGTATTCGGGATCCCATGGCAGACAACCTCGTTGATGCTGGTACAGATTGTTTTGGGATAGCCCAGATAACCCAGGCAGGCGGGCGTGTGACCGTGATCCAGCGTGTACTGATGCGCTAATTTGTCGAGCTGCAGTGTGTTCACACCGGGCTTGACGTGGTCCCTGAGGAAATCCATCAACTGCGCATTGAATCGGCCAGCCGCGCGCAGGCCCTCGCGTTCTTCTTCCAGCAGATACAGTGGAATCGTTTTTTTTGTGGCGGGCAAGAACGAGTTTCCTGACAATTATCGATGCTGACGCGAAAGATCAAGACATGGAGAAGCGGCGATTATTGTGGGTGCAGGTTCCATGTCAATCGGCAGGCTGCATTACTTGCAGAATCCCGCACATTCCAGCAGTAATTCGCGAAGCAGTGGCCAATTTGAAGAATGCGATGGTCTGGCTTCTGGTAAATTGTACGAATGAACTCACGCAAACGACGATTTTCCTCCAGACTCGCCGGAAACCATCAGAAAAGCTGGTTATGGGGACGGCACGCGGTGCTGGAGACGCTCCGCGCCGGGCGATGGCCGGTTACTGAGCTGCATGTTGACGCCGGTCTCATGCCGACGGACATCACAGAGGTCCAACAACTGGCGACTTCACGAGATATTCCGCTGGAATTCAACGACGCGGAACGTCTGACAGAATTGTGCCAGACATACGAACATCAGGGATTCCTGGCTCGCATGGGGGAATTTCCCTGCGAAGATCTTGAATCACTGCTGTTGATGGCGAGCACGCTGACGAACAAATCTACTCAGGAAACCCCGGTACTCCCCGCATCGTTCGTGGTTTGCGACCGAATTCAGGATGCCTATAATTTTGGTGCAATTCTGCGATCCTGCGACGCCATGAAGCTCGATGGAATTGTAATTGGCGATCGCTATCAGTCTGCGATCACGCCTCATGTTGCTCGTTCTTCTGCTGGCGCGGTCAACCATCAACGCATCTTTCGGGTTCCGCAGCTTACGGTTGCCGTTGAAATGCTGAAGCAGTCAAAATATCAGATCATCGCCGCTTCCGAAAAATCAGCCACCACCGTGTGGAATTGCGATTTTTCGCAGCCGACCGTGATGCTGATCGGAAGTGAGTCGACGGGTGTTGCCCCGGAACTGCTGGCGCTGTGTGATACCCACGTTTCGATTCCAATGCTGGGTGGAGTCAATTCACTCAATGCAGCGGTAGCAGCCGGGATCGTCCTCTATGAATGTCGGCGACAGCAATTATTTCCACGGGTTGAGCCTGCCTGAACTGCGATGACGAACTACCACGAATATCTGAGCATTTTGCGACGTGCTTTCCCGCAGCCGGTCTCCGATCAGGAGCACGACGCATGGTTTGTATTTTCCGTGCTTCGGGCGCTGGATCGAGTCGATGCGATGAAGTCGCAGCGACCGATTTTGGGCGAGCCCAAAGAAATCGACTTTGCCGCCGCCGTTCAGGCCCGCGTGCCGGAATCGATGAGTACCGTTGAACTGGTCTCACGGAATCTGGTCGATCACCTGGCAGGCATGTTTATCTGGGGACATCCTCGGGCTCAGGTTAACGTCATCAATCCACCATGTATCCCTGGTATTCTCGGCACACTTTTGCCGGCGATCTACAACCCTAATCTCTGCAGCGAGGAAGCCAGTCGCGGTGTTGCCCTTGCGGAAGCGGAGGTTGTTAGTATGACGGCTGAGCTCATGGGATATCAGCCGGAAGAATCGGCGGGCGTGTTCACTTTCGGTGGAACGGGAACATTGTTGTATGCCATTCGGCTGGGGATCGAAAAAACGCTGCCGGGCACGATGCAAAACGGGATGCAGGGGGAGTTGCCCGTCGTCGTTTGCTCGGATCAGGCACACTATGCCGTTAAGACGGCCGCGTCCTGGCTGGGACTGGGATCGAACAATGTGATCACTATTCCAACGGCTCCCAACAACGAAGTTCGTACCTGCCTGCTGGAGAGCGAGTTGCGTCGAATCCTGAAGGAAGGTCGCCGCGTCGCCTGCATTGTCGCCACGATGGGGACGACCGATGCCTTCGGTCTGGATTCACTGGAACAAATGCATCAGATCCGCGATAGCCTGGTCCACGAGTTCGCTCTGGATTATGTGCCCCATCTCCACGCCGACGCGGTGATTGGCTGGGCATGGAGTGTTTTTCGCGACTACGACTTCACGCTCAATGTATTGCAGTTTCCTGATCGAACTCTCCGCGCACTTGCGGGAACAAATCGGCGAATTCGGCACCTGCATCTCGCGGACTCCATTGGCGTCGATTATCACAAGACCGGCTTTGCGCCTTATATCTCCAGTGCCTTCTTCGTAAAACGCGGAGAAGATCTGCATCGCCTGTCGCGCGATCCGAAAATAACACCGTATCTGTTTCAGTCAGGGGAATACAATCCGGGGCGATTTACGCTTGAGACAAGCCGTTCCGGGAGTGGGCCGATGGCGGCACTTGGCGCTCTGCAATTACTCGGAAAGACGGGACTCCGAACATTGCTGGGACACCTTGTGACGATGGCTGAGACGCTCCGCAATCGGTTGTCCGCCCATCCATCGATCAGCGTGATGAACTCAGAAAATTTCGGCCCCGTGACGCTATTCCGAGTCTACCCGGACGATATCGATACATTTGAATTTCCGAAACGTGAGCAGACAAACGCAGACTACGCCCCTCGGCTTCTGCAATACAATGAGTACAACCGACGCGTATTTCAACTAGTCCATGCCGAAGCAATCCGTGGCAACGGGGTCGTCATTTCCATGACCGACCGCTTTCGGGAAACAGACTATGGTCAGCCCGTGGTTGCACTGAAATCCTACATTATGAGTCCCTTCTCGGATCAGCAATACGTCCAGGCAGTCATCGACTCAATAGAACGCGCGCGACAACAATTGAAATGACCGGGGACACAGCTCATTTATCGGTTCCGTTGCTTTCAGTGTTGTGTTTCCTGGGCCGGCCTCTTGACCGCAGGGTATGGTTAAGTTGCAGTCGGGCTGCGGATTGCGTTAACCACTATTAAGCTACCGCAGGGTGTGCCGCGTTTAACGCTGCTGTGAATCGACTCCAGTACTGCTTCCGTTTGCGACTTATTCACATGGGATTTCCATCGCCACTGACGTGGCCGAAGCGAAACAATGAACTGCGTCCCTTGGTACCCTTTAAAGGTTGTTGTTTCCCACGCCCGCCGAAATTACGTGTTTGTCCAGTCCCACGATTAGAGTTGACAGTTGTCCCGAGTTTCGTCGCCATACCGGGGTGCTGCATCAACAAGAAATCCTGCGGGCCACGGTTGATATCATGGAACATTGCCTGATTATGACAGGAATCAGCTGACAAAAGGATTCAAACCGGTATGTTCATGTCCGGCCAGAGTCGCCGCTGGTGGGATTAAGGGCGGATGAAACGCCAGTTACTCACATTTGCAAGTCGGTATGTAACATAGGTGGCCACCACCAAACCATGCCATTACAGCTGAAGGGAAGCAATTGCGGGATGCCATACACTACTTCCGGAGCAGCCGAACATCGATCACGGCACCGCCGGGTTTTACTCTGGTCCTGTATCGTGACGATCCTGTCGTTGCCTCTATCGTCGGCGTTCTTTCTCAGGTTCTTCGATAGCGGTAGCTCGGGGCTGTTCACTGTCATTTGCCTGCCAGTTTTGATCTTTTACTACCAGGGCATTCTGGCAGGCCTGGTCCTCAACGTCTGTCTGGCTGGTTGCACATTCTTTCCTGTCTATTTCATAGTACGACGGTTCTTCGAAGGTCGCAGTTCAAACAGCCTGACGGTTGAAACACCAGAGCGGGTCGTCGCAGAACGTGTGCCACTGTCTGCACGCGTGCTGGCGATAGTTGACTTTCTGATTGCAGTCGTCATCGCGATTTCGGCGATCGACAGTCCTATTGTGAGCCTCGTCGTGCTGATCTTCACTGGTCCGGTTGTGTTCGGCGTATTCAACGTTAAACCATGGGGATGGTGGGCTGGAATGATTTTCCATGGGCTGATCGCGATTGGTATTCTGGTGGCGTGGGTCGTAGCGATGTTTCTTTTGATTCAGGATTTTGACCGACCGCGCGGGCATATGGAAATCGTCTCGAATGAAGCGGCAGCGGTCATCATGACAATTGTTTTTCTGGTGTTTGAAATTCTCTCAGTTGTTCCGTTGTTACTTCTGACTCGAAATAAAACACGACGATGTTTCTTTTCAGGCCACGAGTAAACTCAAGGAGGAGTAAACTCAAGTGCCATGCCCCGGTACCTTGGAATCTCGTCGTAGTACTTTGGAATCTCTGTTCCCGGTACTTAGGAATCTCTGGTACTTAGGAATCTCTGCCCCCGCGTTCTTTTATGGTGGTCGCTGAGCGTGCTGCCTGCGCTGCCGACGACCGGCATCGCTGCGTGACGATGGCGTTTGACCACCTTCTGCCATTGTTTCTCGGAAGGAACGGTATCTGCGTAACGTAGTGGTCAGACTATCCTCTATTTTCAGGAGATCACAATGGCACTTCAGACCCTTGAACATTTCGACACTATCGATTCTGAGCACCTTGAACGCCTTTCGGGCGCTCGCAGCACTCTGTGCGCTTCGATTTACCTTCCCACCCATCGCTGTGGTAACGATGTTCAGCAGGATCCGATTCGACTGAAGAACGCAGTGGCCGAGGCGAGGCGGCAGTTTGTCGAATTCGGCCAGTCGGGCGACGACGCCGACGATCTGTTGCGACCGGCGGTCGAATTGATGGTGCTGGACGCGTACGATTTCTGGCAACACCAGTCCGACGGGCTGGCGATTCTGCTGTCGGCTGAAGAAGCGTGCCTGTTTCAGCTTCCGACAAAGTTTGACGAAGAAGTGGCTGTCAGCGATCGGTTTCGATTGAAGCCACTGCTGCGGTCAATGAACAGCAACGAAGAATTTCATCTGGTGGCGGTCAGCCGCGGGGCTGTTCGAGTTTTTCGGGGCTGCAGATCAGGGTTGAAGGAAGAACACTTTTCTGACTTGCCCGAAAGCCTTCAGGAATTCTCCAGTCACGACCAGCAACGGGGCCACAATTGGCATTCGTTCAAGGTGCGCGCCAACTCGGCGGATTCATCGGTGCCGCATGGTCATGTGGAGAACAAGGAAGAGGCGGACCTGCGTCAGTATTTTCGCGAGATCAAAAACGCATTGCCATCTCATTTCAAAACAGTCAGCGGTCCTGTTGTCTTCGCTGGCGTGGAGGAATTATTCCCGTATTTCAGGAGCGCCTTCGATGACTGCTCGGTGCTTGACGAATACGTCGCTGGCAACCCGGACGACCTTTCGAACGACCAACTGCTGAAGAAAGCCTGGCCGCTGGTTCAGCAGCAATGTGACTCCACATGCGCCGCTGTGGTCGATCGTTTCAAGGAGGCCAGCGGGACAGATTTCGGTTCGACGTGCCTGAAAACGATCGTCGAGGCCGCCTATCGCGGTCGAATTGATACGCTGTTGCTGAAGCATGGCGAACGCAACTATGGCACCTGTGACAAAAACGGAATGGTCGATCGCAGCGACGAAGTGGCGTCAGCCGACACCTATGACCTGTACGACATCGCCGCCATTCGCACATTGCGAGCCGACGGTCGGGTCGTCTTTATCGATGACGAGGCGATGGAATCACCCGTCGCCGCGATCTTCCGCTATGTGGCTTAAGATCGCTGCTTTGTCCTGTGGATCATAGACGGTTTGGGGGCAGCGAGGGGTTCGCTGGTGCCTTTGGGATATGCCTCGGTGGAGACCACCGCGCGACCGAAGGAATCGCGGTGACCCGGATGGAATTATATCGACTAGTTCTGATGAGTCATCAGATCCGCTTGAACCAGCATTAGAATGGTGGCCCTCGTGCTGGCGTCAAGCTGAGTCCACACTCCGGTCACCTGATCAACGTCAGATCGATCCTGGTCGATCGTTACTGCTTCGGAAACGTCAATCCCCGATCTGTAAGACCCTGTGGTAGCCACAGGCTCGGTAGCCACAGGCTCGGTTACAACAGGCTCGGTCATAACAGGCTCG
>JAGQQS010000293.1 GCA_020426105.1 Planctomycetaceae bacterium | reverse complement strand
TCGGGCATAATTAGCACTCTCAATCTGGCGAAGTATTTCTTAGTTCGGCATCGGCGAAGTTTCTGTCACTTGTGTTGTCCCTGTTGAGACACCGGTGCGAGATGAATACCAGATGATACTGTGCAGTCAATGACTGTTTCCCGGCTTACTACTACAAAACACCACAGCGTCAGCGAACTAACTTTCATTGAAAGATCCATAATGCTCAATCGACGAAACCTGCTTCAGGGAATGGCGGCCGGGGCCAGTGCAGCATTCGGGTTGTCACTATTCCCGGAACAACTTCTCGCTGCTCCGATGTCCAGTGCTACCCCGATGCGGGGTGCTTCGTCGCTAAGCGGTGCGTCTTCTTCCAAACGCATCATCTTCTTTTTGCAGAACCAGGGGTTTGATCCCGCGACCTGCATTCCCGAGCAAATGAAACGCTGTGGCTCGCTGGCCGGAGTGAAGCTTCCTGAGCCGATCAGTCCGCTTGAACCCTTCAAAGACAGAATGCACATCATCAATGGACTGCACGGAGTACACACCAGCCCGTCGCATAGCGCTTTCTTCGGAGCGTTGGGCGGCTATCGTGGAAGTGATGGCGTGCCTCCCAGTGGACCAACAATCGATTACGAACTTAGCAAAGTGTTGCCTCAGACTTTGCTGCCGCATTTGTGTATCGGCATGGATTCGATCGAGAACATGATGACGAAGCCAACGCTGGCGACTCTGTCTGCCAGTGGAGCTGGCCAGCCGATCTTTATGCACTCGAATCCCAATCATCTCTATCAGATGCTCTACGGAGGTATCTCCACCGGCGAAATACGGCGTCAACATGAAGCGAGATCGAATCTGTTGAATCAGATCGAATTGATGGCGTCCGCCGGGGCAGAGTCACTTCCTGCACAGGACCGTCAGCGTTACGGTCAGTACGTGCAGGGATTCCGGGATATCAATGGACTTCGTGGCCGACTCGAAACGGTCGCCGATCATTTGCAGAAGTTTGCTCCGGAAGTCGATAGCCGCTACACCAAACCAGAATTCGAAACCGACTGGCATGACGTGCTGCTGGATCTCGGCATCTCGTCTCTCATCTCGGGCATCACCAACACGCTGACGATTGGTTCCGGGCGCGGCGAAATCTTTGGAGCCTGGAAGGGGCTCGGCATCGCAGAACAAGGCCACAACCTTGGCCATATGGATCAGCCTGGCAATCCGATCTGGATCAAAATTCGCCAGTACAACAGCCGCATGCTGGTGCGAATCATGGAGAAACTCGAGAGCGTGCCGGAAGGACGCGGCACGATGATGGACAACACGCTCATCGTTTACACCAGCAACAACGCCGACAAACAGCATACGAACGGTGCGAACTGGCCCGTGATGTTGCTTGGAAATCTTGACGGCGCTGTTAAAACTGGATGCTTCACACAACTGGATGGCAAGCGCCCGATCAACGCGCTGTACACATCTCTTCTGCATGCAGCAGGCGCTCCTTGCGACCGCTTTAATATGACCGAGCAGCTCGCGAAGAAATTCGATTCCGGCAACGGTCCACTGACGGAAGTGTTGACATGAGCACAGTCGCTCGAACCTGGATCACCCGGGCCTGCATCGTATACTTTGTCGCCGGATTGTTCTGTTCGGTCTTGTCAGCAGCTGCCAACTGCGATGAATTCACGCCAGGCGCGGCAGTGGATGGCGATTACGAGAGCATCGCGAGGGGTTTTCTTCAAAGCCACTGTTTCGACTGTCATGGTGCGACGGATCCTGAAAGTGGACTCTCGCTGCATGACATCGGACCGGTCGATGAAGTCAACGCTGGGACGTGGCGCAGCATCTGGGCCCAGGTGACGCTAAAAGAGATGCCTCCTCGCGATGCGAACCAGCCGGAGGTGATTGCGCGATTGCGATTTTCCGAATGGATCGTCGGCGAACTCACTCGCGTGATGCGCGACAAAGGTGGGTTCCATGACCATCTTGATCCGAACAAGGGCAACTTTGTCGATCACGATCTGCTCTTTGGTCCGCTGCCGCCTGGCATAAAAGTGGTTCCGACATCGACACCCGCACGCATCTGGCGAGTCACGCGCGAAGAACACATCACGCGGCTTAATGAACTTATCAATACCGAGCCCGCGTTTGATCCTGCGAAGCCCGGTCTGCGCACTCATGGGGACGTCGTGCCCACCAATCACGGTGGCGAGCTTAAGCTCTACTTCGGCACCGATCGAATCATCCATTGGCAGGGGGGAACGGTTGCCTATGCGACTGCGGTCAAGAGCCTTCCGGTGGTCCTTTCGACAGCTCGTGAACATGGACTCGAAAACTATCCTCACTTCTATTCGGTCAACAGTGCCGAAGCGACGCAGATTCTGGATGTTGCGGACGATATTATCCGTTACATGGCCCATGGCCCGCTCAGTATCGCGGAACCATGGCAAATCACTGACGATCCCAAGTCAGTGACCGACAAAATGAAGGGCGACATTCGAGGCCTGCCAACCAGTATTGTGTACAGCACCAACGTCGTACGGCCGCTAACACCAGTCTGCGACCTGATGAACGAAGAGGGAGTTTCGGAAAATCGCCTGCGAGCCGCAGTCGACTATCTTTTCGAATCGCTGACTTTTCGACCACCGAGCCGAACGGAATCGGACAGCTATCTGGCAATCGTCAATGAATCGATCGAAAAACTTGGCAAGGAAGACGGCGCTGTGCTCGGCCTGTCATCGATTTTTCTCCATCGCGATGCTCTGTTCCGCCCGGAACTGGTTGAGTATGGTGAAGCGGATCAGTATGGTCGCGTGATGCTGCAGGACTGGGAGCTGGGCCTCGCCATCAATCACGCATTGCGGTACATCAAGCCGGATGACGAGCTGCGAACAGCAATCATCGAAGGAAGAATGCGAACGCGGGATGACGTCAAACGTGAAGTGGAACGGATGCTGGCCGACGATAGTATTCGCAAACCCCGCGTGCTGCAGTTCTTTCGCGACTATTTCGACTACGACCGCGGTGGCTACATCTGCAAGGACGCCAAAGCCCTGACCGATACCGGTGTGCGGAATCAGGGCACATCGCACTACAACGCGATGTTCGACGCCACGGCCAGCACTGATCGCCTGATCGAATTGATCCTTCAGGAAGATCGCGATGTGCTGCGTCAATTGCTGACGACAACCAAAGTCGTCGCGACAGTGAACGACAATGTGTACTTTGGTCGGCGTAATTCCAATGCAGAAGCCATGGCATCCATCGGTGCAGCGAAACTGGCTGAAGCTGAAAAGGCAGAACAAGAACGTGCATCAGTGGCAACGGCAAAGCAATCACTGGCAGAACTGGAAAAGCTGATTGAAGATCAGCCGGACGCAGGTCGCGCGAAACAACGAGAACTGGTGGAAGCAAAACGTGCGGTCGCGGCGGCTGAAAAGAATCTGCAGAAGGAGAATAAGCGGAATGCTAAAAACCACTACGTGACAGAAACCACACTTTCCGGGCCGGAGATTTTTGCCCGCGTGAGTCGCCGCAGTTTCGGCAATGGTTCGATGAAGCCGGAACGTATTCTGGCGACGGCCCCCGAGGGGCAGCGTTTGGGAATCCTCACGCATCCCAGTTGGCTGGTGTCTCATTCGGATGCCATGGACAATCATGCCATCCGGCGCGGGCGGTGGATTCGCGAACGTTTGCTTGGAGGCGGAATTCCTGATGTTCCTGTTACGGTTGATGCGATGCTTCCGGATGAACCGCAAAACACCCTTCGCGAACGGATGCGTGTCACTCGAGCAACTTACTGCTGGACGTGTCACCATAAGATGGATCCATTGGGGCTTCCATTTGAGATGTTCAACCATGCTGGATTGTTTCGCGAAACGGAACTCGACAAGCCAGTTGACACCAGCGGAGAGATCATCGCTTCCGGTGACGCTGCTCTGGACGGCAAAGTTGGCAATGCGATCGAGCTGATCGAAAAGCTCGCCCAGTCAGAACGCGCGGAACAGGTCTTCGTGCGTCATGCATTTCGATTCTGGATGGGCCGGAACGAAACGCTCAACGACGCTCCCGTTCTGCAGGCCGCACATCAGGCCTACGAAGTCAACGGCGGTAGTATGAAGTCATTACTCGTATCCTTATTGACGTCCGACGCTTTTCTCTATCGCAAACGAAGTGAGTCCGAAGTTGTTCGGTAGATTACAAGGTGCGAGTGCTTTCATCTTATGCGACTTCTGTTCGCCTCGTCGAACGCTCGAATTCTTCGCTTGAGACTGCCTGTCTTTTGCATTCGAAACCGTTGAAGTTGTGTTTTTAGTCGCTTCAAAGTCTCCTTTTGCCTGACGGTTTTTCCGTACCTGCTGTTGTTGCTCCGGCTCCATGCCATCCTCCAGTGCTGCCCTCATCTCAGCTTCCCTTTGGATCACCTGCACATGCGCGTCTGCAAACCGTTGCCATAACTCCTGCGACTGCTTCTGGCCCTCAGTCATGAGTGAGCGTAATTTTTCTTGTTGCTCAGAGGTCAAATCAACCTTCTCACTGAGCTTTTCGATTTGTGCGTCGATTCGTTTCTGCTGCTCAGCCTTGCCCTGAGTGGACTCGCGTTGGGCACTTTGAGCGGCATCCTGTTTTGACTTTTCGGTTTTCGAGTCCTCAGCAATGGCCAGACCTGCTAAGCAAAGTCCACCGGCGACAAGGCATGCCGCGAAAGTTCGTTGGTACATTATTTTGATTCCTTTATTGAACCAGGGTCAGTGATGGGATGGCAATAATCGCAGCCTTACAGCGGTCGACGGGCTCCAAAACGTATACCGTCAGGTTCGCCAACTGAGCATTGACACGTTCGATCCGGTTCGTGATTCGTGTGAATTCGTATGAAGAAGTGAGTGCCTTCGTGGCAGGTGTGTTGCAAATCCACATACTAAATGCAATCCAGGATCTCAACGACCCGTCAGATTTGGCCGCTCTGCTGAACTCCTCTGAATCGCCGGTAAAACAAACGATCAATGACGAGTAAAACTTGCATGACCTTGTGGATGACAGAACCTTACTCAGATCAATTTTCGGCGGACTTTACAACTTCAGGTATACGCTGGCAGTAATATCAATTGATTTCCAACATTAGGGCTTACGATCCTGATAACATTGAGGCGTCTCTGTTGAATTCGACGGTGCGGAGCCCTGCCGATGTGGCAAATTCGGCGCGTCACGACATCGACGGTGGTTTGTCTCGTTGGATGCATGCTCCTTGTCCTCCTTCAAGGGACCATTTCTGAGCCCGTGGGTGGCATTCTCACTTCGCTGATGTATGTGGTCATGATCCTTGTTGCGGGCGTAATTGGCGGATGGAGATCCGGAAGCGCCGCAACAGTGCTTGGGCTTTTCACCGCATTTGTTTTCTTTTCTCCGCCCTATTTCATCCGGGCCGCATCGAATCCAATCGAACTGTTGCGCCTTCTCTCGTTTGGATTCCTCGGCGTGATCCTCAGCGCAATCAGCGGATTGCTACAGCTCGCCTGGAAGCGGATAGAAGAACGACAACACCGACTGGAACTTGAGGTCCACGAACGCCTGAGGGCGCAGATTGCCGAAAAGGCGCGAGCGGACGAATTGATGACGACTCTCGCAAGCATCGGGGATGGCGTGATTAGGACGGACGGCGAGGGACGTATAACGTTTCTGAATCCTGTCGCCGAGAAATTGATTGGATGGAAAACCGAAGCAGCTTCCGGTCGAATGTTGTCGGATGTCTTTCACATCGTAGATGTTGCAACTCATCAACCGGTGGAGAATCCTGCAGTCCGCGCATTGCGAGACGGCTGCGTCGCAGGCGAGATGAACGATGCGATTCTGATTTCTCAGGACGGGAGGGAACGTCCGAT
>JAGQQS010000292.1 GCA_020426105.1 Planctomycetaceae bacterium | reverse complement strand
GTTGCCTCGTCCACTACCCCAGTTTTTACCTGTGACAGACCACTGGTTTTTCCCGATCCATCTTCATGACTGCCGAGTTGTTTCAGTAGGCAACGTGAGCTGGTCGATCAATGTCCTTCGACAGGGGCTCATCACGCGGAGCGTGATGGCTACTTTGGATCAGTTGCCTTTGATTACGTCACGGAGGGGGATCCGTTGGAAAGTCAACTGCGCCTGACTGCCTTCGTACAGGATACCGATCGTTTCATCGTCGATCATCGTCAGACATGAATAACCACTGCTGTCGCCTTCATCCAGGAGCAGCTGATACTCTTTCGGCCATGTCAGTCCGTGATCAGTTGAGCCTTTGATCATCATGCGTTGTCGAATGGTTGTGCTGTCCGGGTTGGAGAATAACAGCCAGCCACCAAAATCCTTTCCGGTTTCCCGGTCTACGTCAATCAGGCTGGCCATACACGAGACGGGTTCAATCAGAGTTGTTTCCGAAGTGGCGTGGGTTTGCCAGGTGGTGCCCATATCGCGGGTTGTCATTACAACACGCGCCGGTTTCAGATCGTAGCGGCAATTGAGCATCAACACTCCCGGCTCCGTTTCCACCACCTGAGCTTCGGTTGTGCTGTCGCAGGCTCCCGTCCCGATCTGCCACGTCCGACCATGATCTTTCGAGTAGATAATTGTGGAGCGGGGCAGGCGTTTCGCTTCGGGTGTGTCCTGATACTGCGCGGCAAACACCAGTGTACCATCGCGCATTGTGATTCCATTGCCAGGCCCCTGTAGCAGGAAACACCATTCTGTTCGTTTGAGTTGGCTGGTGATGTTGACCGGCTCAGACCATGTTACGCCATCGTCAGCGCTGCTCACAAGCATCAGTTGCCCGGTTTCTTCCGGTGTTAATCCCGGTCCCGAACCTTTCCACGAACGATTGCCGTGGCTCCATGTTGCCGCGACCCAGATGGTCCCTGTATTGCGATCGACGAGTATCGCCGGATCGCCAATGCCGTCGTACTGCCATTGTGGATCATCGCCCATATCCATGATGACGCGCATCGGCTCCCACGTTCGACCTCCGTCCGTCGATCGGGACAGGCCGACATCGAGATCACCTGGCAAATCACGTCCGCTGCGCCGCCGGATATCGTAGACGCCGATGAGTGTCCCGGAATTTGTCCGCGCAAGTCCCGGAATGCGATATGTGTGGACACCGTCGTCACCGCCCTTGCGCAGGGCAACTCCCATCCGCTGCAGCGTTGATACCTGGGCCGGCTCAATTTTTCTGCCATTGGAAAACGTGATCTGTTTGCACGTCATTCCTGTCAGCAGATCAATATCAGCTTTTTCGCTGAGTTTTCCGGCAACCCAGACAAAATTGACACCTTCCGCCAACTTGCAGGTTCCTGGTGAACACGACAGGATGAATCCTGTGTTGTCGGCCTTTGATGTGCTGGGGCGAACATGCGTGTCGCAGCATTTTCGATCCTTCGCAAAACTACCATTCACGTCCCCCTGGCAGATCATCAACCCGGAGACTTCGGATGCCGCGAGTGTGCCATCGAGCGATGCCTCGATGGTCGTCAGAGAAATGGGGTTTAAGTTTCCGGTCGTTTCGATCTTCAGCTTCAGGAGCGGGCTTGAGTTACATCCAACCAGCGCGGGCAGTGCAAATCGAACCACTTCGACGCGGGTGACTTCCTGCTGCTGTTCAGGTTCATCGTGAGATATTGCCGTGTCGCTGACTGGCGTGAGGGTCGTGCCGGTGTCAGATTGAGCCTGGGCGAAACTACCAGCGAAAACCAGCGAATTTGCCGCTGTCAGAATCCACACGACTCGGAGGTTTTGAATAATCATAGGACACCCTGAATATTCTGAGATTCGGAGAACGCACCCAAATCCACAAGGGAAACGGATTCCCGGATGGCAAGGATCGGGCTCGCCTGCCGGGCGGATCTCGCTCAACTAAGTATGACCATCGCGATCGGCTGCATGCCGTGCTGCCGTTGATGAAGCGGCAGTCGGGCCAAGCAGCCCCCATTGCAGCGACTCATCCTGAGTGTACTGTTTTCCGAGGTGCAATGCGATCTCGGCGCGGGCGAGTTCATAGCCAAGGTAGAACGCATGACTGGCATCGGTGACAGCAGCCTGTTCAAACAGGCGAAACACGTCCTGTCCGTGCCAGTGACCACGGCTGTTCATCAGATGAAGTTCACCGGCTTCGGCATAGATGCGGAAGTTGGGGTCCGTCAGTGAAGCCGCAAGCTGTGTCAGGGACTGCATCGATTTTGGCTTCAAACGCGCATCTCGCAACATAACAAGCGCCGAACTCAGATGTTTTGGTACCGTCCTCGCTGTGACTGCATGATGCACCAGCCGACGAGCGGCATCGAATTCAGCGACTGATGAACGGCACCAGTTGATTACCTGCGTGGTCAATACGCTTTGAATCCCCAGTTCCTCACAGATCGCTGCCAGCACAACATTCACACCGGCGGAATCAACTTCTGTCAGTTCCGTAATATTTCCAATCCCCATCATCATTGGGATTTCCGGGTATTTTTCGCGGAACAGCATGTAGCGTTTCAGCGATGCCGTAAATCCCATGCCAATGGGCTCAACGATCGGATCCACGCGAAAAGTAATACCTGTTTCCTGCAGTTTCCGAATCAGCCTGTCGAGGGAATCCGGATTTTGTGGTTCGTCGGGAATGGCAACGACCTCGGTTCCGAACTGCAGCACCCAGTCGATGTTTGAATGGTTGCAGCTCAGAATCAGTTCTGCACCGGCATTGACGGCCTGTTCGACTTCGCGTCGATCGAAGCTGTCGATCGATATCCGCAATCCTTCGCTGCGAAGTGTTCTTACAATTTCCGCAATTCGAGGACTGCTCTC
>JAGQQS010000291.1 GCA_020426105.1 Planctomycetaceae bacterium | reverse complement strand
GCAATTCCAGAAACTTGAACGCGAATTTGAACGAGACCTGCCAACCATTCGCAGTTTGCTCTCGGCGTTTGTGAGTAAAGGACACGGATACCGAACGGACAATGCTTCTGGTCCGGCATCGCTGGCGTACCTGACATCGCAGGGGGCTCTCGAACCAACGCCACGCGGCTCATACCAAATGGCATTCCTTGCGAATTCCGGAACCCGGCCTGCAGGAGGCCTGAAGAACCCTGCCAATGCAGACCTGTTGCGACGGGCTCAGGATCTGCTCAACAAGTACGGCGACCTGATGGTTCAGAGGGAGCTGCTGGCCCCGTGAATCCTGCCCTTCAACCCCCGAAAGTTGGCCAGCTGACCGGCCAGCATGATGACTCCCCTGCTGGCCAACCTGTTTGCCTCATTTGTCGTTGTACGCCAATGACTTAGATGCGTTTTTCCTGACCAGTGTGAGATATCCGTGTCAGCCAACACGTTCGCTGACACCTGTGACAATTCTGACGGACCCCAGGCTCGCACCGATGGCGTTTCTCAATGACTGAACCAGCCTCGAACGGTATCGGCCGGCAAACGATTCGGGTACACGGAAAGGTGCGTCCGTATCTTCGCCGACTGAACATCCGTCGCCGAATGTACTACCTGCTTGAGAAGGTTGGCAGTCCGCTCCGTGAACGCTTTCGAGCGTTCGACCCGTATGCCGGGCCGGGCGGAAACTTTTTCCTGGTCCAGTTCTGGCGAGACGACGAAAACGCTCGCCAGTTCCTGAATGTGACTCGCAGGCTCAAGGATGACACGTACCCTCGGGTTATCGAGTGGGACCGGTCCGACAATGAATTCGCTTTCGTTCTGACCTGGGTTGACGGCATCAGCCTTGCGGACTATCTGCTGCACTTAAGAGCCGGGCGTCGACCTGCGCCTGATCCTCGCGAAGTCGTTCGCCTGATCCGGGCACTCGCTCATTCTGTATGCCGTCTTCATTCTTCGTTCCGGATTGTGCATGGCGACATTCAACCGGCGAATCTCATCATTACCAGTCACCCGAGTCGATTATCGCTGATCGACTTCGGTAGCGCATGGACAATGGAGACCACTGGCCAACGAGTTGATGGCGACGGACGACATCCGGTCTACACGGCTCCCGACTTTCGAGATTCGGGATTCCAGGGCGATCAGTTTTCAATTTCAGTTCTCTTCTATGAACTACTCACACAACAAGTCCCCTTTTCCGGTCTCGGTGGAAAGGCAGGGAAACCGGAGCTGATCGACCAGGCTCAGCGAATGCAGGAATCACCAAGTGCAATGAGCCACAACTGTCAGCGACTGACACGTTCGCTTCGAGACCGATTGGATGCTTGTGTCATGCGAGGACTGTCACTTCGAGCAGCCGAACGATTTCCTGATCGACATGCGTGGCTGAATGCTCTGAATGAATTGCATGCTGAGTTTCAGAGGCCGCCACAGGTTGCTAAACCCACCGAATGGCTGACCAGGGTCATTCTTTGGTGGGATAATCTGGGTGCGTCCTAAACTCCTCAGCCACGATTCGCGGCTCGCAACGCGATCGTACTTTCGTGAGGTGCGACCCACTGGAAACGATCGCCGCAACAACTGTGATAGTCGGCGCTGCCGGTTCCTTCAATCCGAAGTGGTGGGACAGGGACCCCGTTCAGCACTGTTTCTTTCTTGAAACTCGTGGGCTGCCCCCAATGACATCCTCGGCATCGCTGATCCGTTGGAGGTGCAGGCTGTAGTCGCGTCCTCTCAAATGCTGTCAGCACGTCGTCCATCTCACGAAGACTCCGGTCCAGCATCGCCTGTGCATTCGGAGAATTCGGGATGACGATCGCATCGTAGGAGTCTGCAAAAAGCAGAATGGCAAATGGAGCGCGACCACCCTCGCAAGTTTCCACGAGCCGACAATACGCAGCTGCCCGCACCACATGCTGTGGCCCGCACTTTTTTTCACCTCGGTGCTTGCGAATCACCGGAATGCGCCACTGAGTGTCCTTGACCAGGAGTCTCCACGGGCGTCCTTTCATGTCTTCATCAACATAGGCATCTCGTGGCCGCGCACATTCGAAACCTGCCTTTCGCAACGTCCACCAGTTGATCTCACAAATCTGGTTTGGGTTCATATCGACCGCTGCAGTGGAAGCAGCGTTGAAAACCGCTCGCTCCCGAACAAGCGACATAATGGCGCTCAGACTTTCCCAAAGGCGTGCTGCGAAATACAGGGAGGGAAGTGCGGCAACGACAGCGGCAGATGGAGTTGCCAGTCTCCAAACGACATAGATCAACAGCAGGGACGGAGCGAGTAGAGTCAACCATAGCCGCGAACGACTCCATTCAGCGGACAGTCGTTCCGCAAACATTCGCTCGTCATAGTCAAAGAATCCATCGAGCTTCGGGCCGAGCGCAACGTCTTCTTCGCCGTCGTCTTGCCGCTGTGACTCGCTGGACAGTACCCCGGCACGCGGGCAAAACACGAATTCGCTGAGTGTATGCACACCAACGGAGCGACGTCGGGGAGAAAACCGACCATCAGTCGAGGGAATACCGAAGTCGGATTTGCGATTCATAAACGCTATTTCTCGGCCCAGCGAGCAAGCTCTTTGTGAAGTAAAGGCAATTCAGATAAACGATCTTTGGGAAATGAAGCGACACACTGTGTCATCAACTTCTGCAATCGCTTTGGCATCTTTGACTCAGCGAAGATCGTCGACTCCTGTCCTAAGCCCGGAACAATCCCCGTGATGATTGTAGCCGCGAGACGGCCAAGGCTAAACAGATCTGATGACACAGTTGCCGGAGCCCCATCCAGTTCCGGGGCTCGAAATGGATCTTCCGGCCAGTCCTCAGAAACCGAAGGAACGCCGTCGAGCAGCTTCGCGAGTTCAAAATCGGTGAGCACTGCGTGACCATCATCGTCCGAGAGCAGCACTCTTGATGGAGCCAGTTCACGCATAATCACGTCTGCCTGATGCAGTGCAGCGAGCCCTGTTGCAATGTCGTGAAGGAGAGCCGGAACGCGTTCCGCGGGAAATGGACCAGTTTGAACCATATCAGCCAGGGTCTTTTCGCCAGTCCATTCATCGACCACCCACCAGCCATCTTTGGCCGTATTCGGGACGGAAGTGAGATTCATTGCGACATGTCGATGTGACTTAACTCGACAGCAGACTTCAGAATGCCGTGACAGTTTGTGCTGCATTTCTTCGAGGGCACCGGATCGCATCCATCCAAGATGGTAGTACTTTCCACGTCCACGACGACCTGTGGTGTGGCGATGGTGCATGCAACTGACTATGTAATACAGACCATTTGGAGCCAGTCGACCCTGTTCGAGAAATCGATCTGTCTCCCACTCTGCAAGTCCATGATTCGGACCGTTCGGCGACTGAGCCAGGTAGCGTGGATCTCGCGGTGCAAGGAGATCGACGACTTTGCATCCAAGTTGCTTTGCCAGGTCTAGCGCCTTTGATGGAAGCACTCCTCCCTCGCGATAGATATCTCGCACTGTCCTGTAGTCGATATCTGCTGCTTTCGCCAGTTCCTTTAGCGACAACCCCAAATTGATGCGACCTCGATCCAGCAGAAATGGATCCAGGAAGACCAGCTGCTGTTCAGTCAGGTTACTGCTTGCTGTCACTGACCCTGCTCCACGATTGTTACTGCGCTGCAACTCGATTGCACATCGACTTGGGTTATCACTCCCCCCGTGGCAACGACATCGGTCGTTGCTGACCTTATTCGGTTGAATTGTCCCATGGAGATAGTTGATGAACAAGCAAGCCTTAGGATTTCTCGACAGACTTGCCGAGCGATTCGCAGCAGTCGTTGCCGGACTCGTCAGTTCAAGAGTTGAAGGGATGACTGCCGTCGCTCAGGCGGAGCAACAAAGCCAGCTGGAAGACCTGGCTCGTCAGTATGAATCGGAAGGAAAGCCCGAAATAGCGGAATCGCTGAGGAACAGGGCCGCGAGATTAACTTCCTGCAACCTGGCTTCGGAAGGCCTCGAAATCATGCAGCAGCTCAGTCGCCCGGCGTCACTGTTAATCGAGCACTCCAATCCTGAAGCGGAAAACAGCGTTTCCGGCCTGCCGGGATTGCCCAGGTTTGATTCAGCGAGGCCGAGCCGGAAGCGCCGGGTCACTGAGCCGACGCAGGATTCGAACTTCCCAAGTCCGGAGGCAGGAACATGAATGCTTCCTTCGTTTTGTCTACTCGTGACCATGAACTCTCGCTGGCCCTTTCACAAAGGGTCCGGCTCTTCAGCCAGCGTCAAATCGCTGACCATTTCTGGGGCGGTTCGCTACCGAATGCCCGTCGGCGTCTGAAACAGCTTGAAGGTTGTGGATTGATGATGCGACTTACGGTTGGCGCAAGGGCCATTCCTGAAATGACGTCACCTCTGCTGAGCTGGAAGCCCGGAGACGAAGCGCCCCATTTTGGACAACTGGCTTACCAGTGTCAGAGTCGCTGGCGAACAAGACCAGTTCGATCCTGTTCCGTATGGATCATTACCGAACGAGGCGCTCAGCAGTTTGGTGGGGTGAATCGCGGCGACTTGAGCCACCCGACGCAGGCGACGCACGACCTGGGAGTTGCCGCCGTCTGGCTGCGGCTTCGCGAAGTCGCTCCCGAATGGGCAACGGCGTGGCGCGGTGAAGACGAAATGGCTGCAAGTCGTCACGGAGAAAAGCGGCCAGACGCATTTATCGTGGACACGACAGGTCGAGTCGTCGGGGTGCTTGAATTTGGCGGCAGTTACGACGCCGAAAGAATTGAAGCATTTCATATGGACTGCTTCAGCCGCAACCTTCCGTATCAGCTTTGGTGAGTACGAATGACTGATCATTCAAAACCCCTTAACGACAGGGCTAATCACAGAACGATCACCGTGATTCAGCACATTGCTCGGAATCGACTGACTACGATCGACGTGCTCCACCGGGCGGTGTTTCCACGTCTATCGAGAAACGCCGTGGCCAAGATGGTGACGAGACTGTGTGGGCAGGGCGAACTTGCCAAGTACACGCTACGACATCCGGCATTGTATTTTGTACTTGGTGAGCGAGGAGCAAGATCAGCGGGATTAGCGTTATACCGCACTCGGCCACTGGGTCCGCAGGCACTCCAGGTCGAGTACGCAGTACTGTTGCATGCAATGTTTTCTCGGCCACCACGGATACGGCTCACGGCTCAGGAGGTGATGGCACAGTATCCCTGGTTGCCGAAAAAACTCGGACACGCGATCCATTGCCACGAACATGGGACGGACATTCTGGAACTGATTCGAGTCGATCTTGGCGGTGCAGTTGACCATGTCGCCAGAAAGTGTGCCACCGATATCAATGCCCGCCGAACCTCACCCGAGTTTCTTGCAATGGTTGCTGAATGCCGGTTTCGGCTCGTGGTTGCCACGGGGACGCCAGAGAAGGCGGCATCCCTGCGCCGAGCATTGAAGAACCACAACTTACCGCAGGGACTTCGCGTCCACTTTTCGGTTGTCCCAGAGCTTCACTACTTTTCGATGAGGACTAAACATGCGTGATATTTACTACCAGTCTCAGGGGAATCCGATTCAGATCGATCGACTTCCCAATTCAAAACCGAGAATTGAGTTTGCACCGAAGACTTGTTCTGTCAAGGAATCGTTGAAGACACTGTTGCTCACCATTTCCTCGATGTTGGCCGCAACTACGGTTGTGTTCCTCATCATTCCTGCCGACGGGCTTCAGTTCCTTGTCAGTTCCGGTCAGAGAGTGACA
>JAGQQS010000290.1:1709-2941 GCA_020426105.1 Planctomycetaceae bacterium | reverse complement strand
TCTTCCAGTGCATCCGGGTTCAGAGCTTCCTCGAACCAGTAGACGTCATAGTCGGCCAGCATTCTTGAGGTATTGATGGCCCATTTGTAGCCGTTTGTCCAATAGGCATCGCTGCCGCCTGCATCGACCATAAGTCTGCACTCGGGACCGACGGCTTCGCGTGCGGCTTGCACAATGGCAATGTCGACCGCAGCGCTGCGACGACCGAACGGCCCCCACCCGATCTTAAACGCGCGAAACCCCTGAGCCTTCACGGCCAGCAGATGGTCGCGCAATTTGTCAGGTTCATCCATCAGCAGCGAGGCATACGGCTGGACACGTTCGCGACAGCGACCACCCAGAAGCCTACCGACAGGCTGACCGGTGGCCTGGCCCAATAGATCCCAGAGAGCGATGTCGATGCCGCTGATCGTATGAGTGATTGATCCTCCGCGACCGATCCAGAACATGTGCTGGTGCAGTTTTTCGCTGACACGTTCCGGTTCCAGCGCATGCTCGCCGCGGTACAGCGGTTCAAGCACGGCCAATGAGGCTCTTACAAGGGCGTCGTTGGTGAACACACTCCCCAACCCGACGGGCCCTTCGTCCGTGTGGACGGCGATGAGTGTATGGACGCAGTCATCGGGACGCAGCTCGTTACTCCAGCCGCCTTCAGGAGTCGCGCCGCGCAGACCGGCACAACGGATTTCACGGATCTTCATCGTCAATTTTCTATAGCAGATATGTTGGCATGAATGGAACGTTCGGACAGAGCTTCTGAACTGGAGTTTATACAGGTTGTGCCGCCCCTGTGAAATCGTCTGCCACTGAATGGATGGAGCGGGAGGCCGTCGCGGATTTCGGTAGGTCCAGCCTGCCGGGCTGGACTATCGCCGTAAGGCGAACCAGGGGGCGGACGCTCAGGCAACGGCGGCGCATCGCCGAATGGCACGTGGTTTAGGTTCGTAGTCCCGCCTTTAGGCGGAATCTCGGATGCTATGGCCAGCAAATTCCGGCTGAAGCCGGGACTACGAACGAGATGCAATTCTAAACCACGTGCCATTGAGCGCATCGCCCGGAGTTGCCGCCGGAAAAAGATCTGAACCGCGAATGGACGCGAATAAAGTCAAACAAACCGGGGAACAGCCGATGTATGCGTGCCCTGAATCGAGAGCCCGCGACTGTTGAATCGTGATGCGAAACGATCTCATGTGAAATCACTGCAGCCATTCGCGTGTATTCGCGTCCATTCG
>JAGQQS010000290.1:0-1703 GCA_020426105.1 Planctomycetaceae bacterium | reverse complement strand
TTTAAACACAAGGATTCCTCCAGCATCGGACGCTGCTCATCATGCTCAACCATGATCGAACAGTAACGCTGTGGTTACTGGATTCCCAGCAGGTAGCTCAGGTTAGTCGGCGAGGGTGGTCCAAAGCGGGGTTCAAGGGACACACCCAGACCCACATTGTCCTTACTGAAGTCGAAACCCACTCCGAAGTGCAGAATCCAGTCCAGACCGACTCGCGAAACTGTCAGCGATGAACCGCGGGATTCACTGGCTGCGACATCGTATGCATACGACGCGGTGGAGATCCATTTCGGACTCATTTGATAACTGTAACTGCCAATTAGCGTCTGGCTGTCAAAGTAGTTCGTCGCTTTCACCTGACGAAATCCGACATAGACACTGCCGCGGAGGCTGCGCTGGCTGAGCACACCGACACTCCACAGGTTCTGTGCATTGTCGAACAAATCCCAGTTCGTATCTGCCAGCAGGCTGGTTCGATCGCTGATATTCCAGCGCGAGTGATTGTACAGCAAACCGAAATCCTGTCCGAAATTGTCGCGTTCAGATTTGGGAAAGAATGAAGCGCCGTATTCCCATGTCATCCAGTCGCGAATGCGCGGTGCATCGGCGGGACCGACTTTCGTTTGCAGTCGGTCGCGGAAACCTATCCGCAGCGCCTGAAAATTATCCGCAATTTCATGGTAGGGGGCACTGGTCCACAACCCGGCTCCGTTTCGGAGTGCATAGTTGCGTGCATTGAATTCGGCCGGAATGACGCCAGGGAAAACCTGAGTCGCGTAACGGGCCCGGAAACGTTCCTGCGAGTTATCATCGATCTCGTTGTACTGTGCGATTTCGTTAAGACCGCGTGACGACTGTGTGAATGCATATTCCAGAAACGTGTCGTGTTTGTGTGCCAGGCCGTTCAGATTCAGAATATCGCTGCGAACAAACGGAAAGACTTTGGTGGCCGTCATCCGCGCTCGAACGCCGGTGTTCAACAGATAGCGGTCAATGCTGTCACTTGTGAATCCCTGCTGCCAGTAGGCTGCTTCGCCCATCACAAACGGTTCCAGGTTGATGGGGCCCATCATAAAGGGAGCCGCGACTTCGTGCCGCGACATGGCCACAACGCCCGAGGCGTTGGCATTGTAAGTCATTCCCAGAGGCGTATACGGGTCATTGGGATTGTTCGGAGCCGGAAGCTGCTGCGTGTCAGCGTATCCCGCACTGGAATGGCTGCTCCAGTACAGCAGACCGTTGAACAGTGGCTTTGAAAAACTGTACAGGTCCGCGCGGGGCAGCCAGTCGGTCGTGGCTTCAAAGCCATTCAGGTCGGCACGTCCCCAGAGCATTCCGGAATAGGCACCCAGATCCTGACGTGCCCCCAGCACAGTTTCGACATCCTTGTCGGTGTCGAACTGTAACTCATGATACTGTTCCAGGTAGTTGCGGTCAGACAAGTACCCGATTTCTCCGAACACGAGCGCATCACCAGGCAGATTCTGACGCGCGCGAAAGATGACTTCGCCTCGGTTGCTGCTGTCCGGCGTCAGAGACCGCCGACCCAGCCCCAGATTATCCCGACCACTGTCATGTTGATAGTAGATTGTCCCTTTGCCCTGATAGGAGCCCAGGTCATTTGTCCCGCTATAATCGACAGAGTTACCGACGCCGACACCGCGTTTAGACATATAGTTGGCTAACAGATCCCATTCCATGCC
>JAGQQS010000289.1 GCA_020426105.1 Planctomycetaceae bacterium | reverse complement strand
GCCTGCCGCCATGCCAATTCGTCGGTTTAAGCCACGATTTTCTGCGAAGCGTTCCAAATCCGCATCGCTGATCCGGTAAACGCAGGAGGGCAGTCCGTCCGCGGCAGCCGCCTGAAAGCGGGACCAGTCCGCGTTTCCTCTGCTTTGCGCGCGGAGGATCGAAAAGGATCTTCGCTCGCGCGGAATCGATCATTCTTCGGTCGATTTGCTGCCGCAGAATCCCTCATGGCCGGGATTTGACCGAGCGAAAATTCATCGCGTGCTCGATTCAATTCTTTACAACGGTGCATGGCACTTAAGTTTGGCACTTAAGTTGCGCGATTTTTCGGCCACGGGTTAAACGAATCTAAATACTTCACAGCGTTGCCTTTCAGGCCTTCTGCAGTGACACTTCAGCGTTCCGGGGCCTCACTACCCCGGCATGGGATGTGTCGGCCCTGCCGGGCCTGATTTCAGTGATACCGACTTGCCACGTTCCTTACAAAATGCGAATACGCTCTGAGGGACTTGCCACATTTTATGCTCATTGAACGACAAGACATGCCCACATCTCAATTTGCTCGCTCCTTCTTTCCTGCCGCTGGCCAGGCTGCTGGCGGAAACCTGAGCATCAATGCATTGCTGATTTCCGCTTTGATCTGGATCGCGGTGACCGCCAGCGATCGGCATGGTGTCAGAGCAGAGACGCCTGTTGATGTTGGCAATCACAACCAGCTTTTCATTGACGAACTGTTCGTTGCTGAGTCGCATGGCATTGCACTCAAGGTTCAGCCCCCGCGAAAAACACACGAAATCATATTGAAGTCTGAACATCCGTGGGAAAGCGCGACACTCAACTGGTTTACGGTGTTGCAGGACCGCGGTTGCATCGATGGCGAATCAAAATATCGCATGTGGTACGAAGCATACGATGTCGAGGGCTGGCCCACCGCCGACGACACGTCATTCTGCTATGCGGAGTCCCGGGATGGCGTGAAATGGACGAAGCCGGAACTTGGTCTGTTTTCTTACCAGGCAAGCAATCGAAACAATATTCTGTTCCGTCAGATCGGATCGGCAAACGACGGATCATTATCCCGCGTGCACGGAACCGGTGTATTCATCGATTTGCAGGCGCCTGCCGCTGCAAGATTTAAAGCAATCAGCCAGGGGATTTTCGCCAATCGTGGCGCCCCACCGCACCGAATTGCAGGCATGTATTCACCAGACGGTCTGAAGTGGACAAGGTATCCGGAACCGATCTGTGACCTGTTCGCGGACAGCCAGTATTCGGGCTTCCGGGATGCGTCGACTGGAGATTACGTGATCTATGGCAGAGTCGCGGGGCAGATTGGCAGGTCTTCAGGAGCCGATTTCGAACACTTCGAAAACCTCACGCCTGTTCTGAACGTCACCCCGGAAGATCCGGCCAACAGCAACCTGTACAACTCAGCAGTGATGAAATATCCATACGCCCCCAATATTTATTTTATGTTTCCAAGCTTATTTCAGCGGATCCCGGACACGCTGGATATCCGACTTGCGGTCAGCCGCGACGGCGTTCACTGGACTCGGCCAGACCAGTCAACTCCCTTCATTCCACTGGGTGCGTCCGGTGAATTCGACAGTGGATCGTTATACATGGGGCAGGGAATTCTGCGGGACGACGACCAAATCTCATTTTACTATTCCGGATCTCCTCTGAAACACGAAGAGGTAACACTGGAACACCTTGCGAAGCGCGAAAACGCCAGAGCCTACAGTCGCGTTGTGACTCCGCTGGATCGGTTTGTCGCCGCTGTCGCCGGGAGGGAAGGAGGCAACTTCACGACACCTCCACTGCGGTTCACGGGAAATTACCTGCAGTTAAACGTCAAAGTTCAACCCGGTGGCCATCTTCGAATCGGACTGCTCGATGCGCAGGGACAACCGATCCCAGGATATTCTGTCAATGACTGCATACCAGTCGTCGGCGATTCACTTTCGGTCAGGGTAAAATGGAACGACAACGACGAATTCGAATTCCCGATGAACGCAGTAATGCGTCTGCAGTTCGACATGACCAGCGTCGAGCTTTACGGGTTTCAATTTACTGATCAGTAACGGCTTTCAGCACCACTGGCAACATGGCTTCGGCGATCTTCAAGTGGCCCGCTGGATTCGGATGACATTCGTCCGTCGTCCACGAGCCGATATCGATGCCCTTTGAATTTGCGTTCGACCAGGCAGCAAAGTGATCAATCAGAGGCGTCTGAGTCTGCTCAGCAACCGCACGACATTCGGCCACGTATTCCTGCAGACGAACATTAGGATGTTCACCAACACCGTTCAGTCCGGCCTTGTCGCCCCAGCGCGGCTCTGTCATCAGGATTGGCTGAATCCCGACACGACGCAGATCAGCCACGATTTTCTCGAGATTCTGCCGATACTCGGTGGCCGTGATACGACAACGCTGCTGCCCCTGATCGACATAACTGTCGTTCGTTCCGTACATCACGACGACAATTTCAGGTTCCAGCGAAAGAATATCTCGATTCAATCGGGCCAGTGCCTGATCGGTACGCTCTCCGCCGATCCCCTGATTGATCACATCAATCAGGAGTCCCGTCGCGCGTAACGACGTCTGCAGCCTTGCCCCAAATGTTTCGGACTCCGCTACACCAGTGCGAACACCTTTTGTAATTGAATCTCCCAACACCACAATTCGTCGCTGTGGACTGACCGTCGATATTTTATTCGGGACACTCCATTTCACGCGTGCGGCGAACACGCTGTTGTCAGCCCCGGACGCGTGAGGACTCGTCCCCGTGTAGTATTCAGCGTCCGTGACCCACGATTCACCGGAGCTGATTGCGGTGGCTCCGAAATTACCCAGCATCGCTCCTCGCTCAGGAATCAGAATTTTTTCGGTACTCCGAATCACATGCTTTTTCACGGGGTCGATCTGTGCCATGAACAGCGGCGCTCGGTTCCTCATGATGTGATCATTGTTCGCACCGCGCCGCGTATAACTCAGAAAGAGTGCCTGATCATGAACGAGCCAGTGTTGCTGCGTGTTATAGCTGCCAAGTTCCGAACCATCATCGAAAGTCCAGGGAGCAATGGGCGCATAGTGCAGCCCGTCGCTGCTGGTCGTGACATAGCCTCCTGCATCATTCCGCAGCGTCAGAAAGTATGTCCCCTGAAACAGCGCGAGTGAAGGTTCGCAGAGTCCACGGCCTCCTTTGAATTTCAATTCATCTCCGGCTTCGATCAGCGTCAGCTCAGATCCGTCGAAGTCGCAATGTAACACGGTGCTCGCGTAGTCCGTCCCCGAGGGGCCTCGGGCATACATCGGCAACAGGAGTGTTCCGTCGGGACGCACGAGCCACTGGACACATCCCGGCGCGACGAGATAGTTCTGCGATTCTTCATTCGGCATCCTGAGCATTTTCCAGGCGGTCCATTTTCCCGATGCAGGATCATACACGGCGTACGCCGCCTGATGGGATCGTGGCTGATCCAGCAACTGTTCTCCTGCGGCGCTGTATCGCAGCTTCGTGCCGATCGCGAGCATGCGAGTCGTTTGCGGATGCCATCCCGGAGTCACATCGCACACAGCGATCGTTTCTCCATGGTCATCGACCCAGTCGAGTTCCGGCGGCAGCACCGGCTCTGACCATGTTCGACCACCGTCGTCAGATCGCATATAGTACAGCCCCGAATAGTGGTCTGAGACCCCAAGGTGCTTTTGCAGGGTGCAGATCACTGTTTGAGCCGCCGAATTCGAATTCGGGATTGCCGCAACCCGCGGATGAAACCAGCAAAAATCAGGACTGAGTTCCTGATGGATCACGTCCAGCTGCACTTCACAAGGCAGAATCGTCTGCGCGTACGCGGGGGACGAAAGCATGATGGCAATCATGATTGCGATTCGGTTCACAGGAGGACCTCACAGGGGCTGGCATCGGAACGAGCGGAAAATTTCGAAATGAAAGTACCAATTCGGTTGCCGATCGACGTCAACCCAGGGTATTCATCTCGGATGATCGACCAAAAACGGGAGATGCGGCATGGGGGCTGGAAGATTTGCAGAAGACGCATGGTTGCGAAGCATGTGTGCCACAAGCCAGCATGGTATCCTCTTTCCCCGGCAAGTTCCATGTTGCAGAACGGATGAATCCGCCCTGACTCCTGATGTGCGACATCAATGAATAACGACTCGGTCACGACTCTCCCGCGAACATTTTACGAATACGTACGATCATTCGGACCGGGACTTGTTGTCGTCCTGACGTGGCTCGGCGCCGGCGATATCGTGGAGATGGGAATCGCCGGAGGCGACTTCGGCTATTCACTGATGTGGGTATTGGTCCTGGCCATCGCGATGCGATTCCTGTTCGTCTCGCTGATCGCCAAATACCAGCTCTGCAACCAGCACGGCGAAGGAGTACTCGATGGTCTCGCCCGATTGCATCCCTGGTATGCGCCGCTGCTGCTTGCTGCAGCCTTCGTTCTGGGCCATCTTTATGGTGCTTACATGACACGTGGAGTCGGTGAAGCGTGTGCGAACCTGACAGGGATCGGCCAGGTCTGGCAGTGGGCCGTCCTCTCCAACGTCCTCGCGTTGTTCCTCGTCTTTCAGCCTGCGTATCAGCGTGTCGAAGCTGTCTTTAAGGTGCTTCTGGCCCTGCTTTCTGTTTCATTCGCAGGCACTGCCATCTGGGTCGGCCCGAATCCTGCGGGAATCGCCCGCGGCTTGATTTCACTGGAAATGCCGGAGCAAAGCGGGAAATTTGGCCCCTGGTTAATTGCGGTGGGCATGATCGGAGCGGTTGGTGGATCCCTGATGAATCTTGTGTATCCGTATTTCATCGAAGCGAAAGGATGGCGTGGTCCGAAATTCAGATCCCTCCAATTCTACGACTTCCTGCTGGCGATGATTGTGATGATCATCCTGAACCTTGCCATCTGGACACTGGGGGCCGAGTTGTTGCATCCGAAACACGCCACCATCAGAGAAATGGATGATTTGCCGCGTTTGCTGAGCGAGGTCCTGGGACGCGGCGGGCATGCGTTGTTTTATTGCGGGG
>JAGQQS010000288.1:5976-9406 GCA_020426105.1 Planctomycetaceae bacterium | reverse complement strand
GCAGTGCCATAAAACACAGGGACTCATAGACTCGTCCACTACAACTAAGCCTTAAATTAAGCTGTAGCAGACCACTGAGTACAACCTCAATCGCTGTATCAATCGTTGAAATTCAGAATTGACCGACAAAGGTAACATGTAATGTCAGCTCAAAATCCAGGCCACATCGCTCGACGATCGATGCTGAAGGGGACTGCCGCTGCCGCGGTTGTCACGGGCATCGGTGCGGCGGCCTATTGGGTTGGCGGAGTTGGCCGAGTCTCCCGAAGTGTCGGAAAAAAAGTCATCATCATTGGGATTGACGGCATGGATCCACGCCTGACTTCGTCGATGATGAAAGAAGGTCTGCTTCCGAATTTTTCTAAAATGAGCGCTGCTGGCGGATTCAGGAAGCTTGGCACAAGCACGCCGCCGCAAAGCCCGGTCGCATGGGCAAATTTCATCAACGGTGCCGGCCCTGGATCCCACGGCATCTTCGACTTCATTCATCGCCATCCCCACGATCAGTGTCAACATCCCTTTTACTCAGCCGCTGAGACGATTCCGGGGCAGGGTGGATGGGATGTGGGCGATCACCGACTCCAGCTGGACTTCTGGCCGTTTCTGCACAAACCGCCAGAAACGCTGCTCCGCCGGCAGGGCACGCCATTCTGGGATTATCTGGACGCCGCTGGAATTCCTTCTACGTTTTACGATCTACCCGCCAACTATCCACCAAGTCCGTCCAAATACGGAAACCACCGCTGCATCAGCGGAATGGGTACGACCGATATGCTTGGCAGCTACGGCACGTATCAGAGTTACAGCGAAAACGGGCCGCAGTCACCGGTGCGGCAGACAGGGGGAATTGAATCGCGGTTGCGGTTTATCGGTGACACGGCGAAGTGTAAGTTGACCGGCCCGGAGAACGGCCTGTTAAAAACTCCGGCACCCATTGTCATCGAATTTCAGGTGCATCGCGATCGTGCGGCGAACGGCGTGGTCGTGGAAATTCAGGGGCAAAAGATTCTGCTGCAGGAAGGACAATGGAGTCCATGGACGAAGCTGGACTTTCCCGTGACAGGCCCGTCTTTTGCGCCGACGGGGCATGTCAGTGGAATCTGTCGCTTCTATCTGATCACGGCGGGCAGTAACTATCGACTTTACGTCTCACCGATCAATATCGATCCGTCCGCTCCCGCACTTCCGATCTCCGAGCCCAAAGAGTTTGTTCAGGATGTCTCGAACGACCTGGGCTTGTTTTACACAACGGGATTTCAGGAAGATTACAGCGCCCTGAAGAATGGTGTCTTTCACGACGAGGATTACCTGCGTCAGGCTGGCTTCGTGCTCGAAGAGCGCCTGACATTGCTTGAATATGCCATTAGAAACTACGAAGACGGTCTGCTGTTTTTC
Source organism: Planctomycetaceae bacterium (assembly GCA_020426105.1). Taxonomy (GTDB): domain Bacteria; phylum Planctomycetota; class Planctomycetia; order Planctomycetales; family Planctomycetaceae; genus SXXK01. Next base: position 8,011 of record JAGQQS010000288.1, on the reverse strand, counting down.
TATTTCTCAAGCAGCGATCTGCAGTCCCATATGTTCTGGTGGGACTCAGACGACAAACACCCCACCCGAACCGCGCCTGAGGCACAGAAATTCTATGCGCATATCCGATCCCTGTATCAGAAACTCGATACTGTCATCGGCGAACTCAACGATCGCTACGGCGGTCATGCAACCATCATGATTATGAGCGACCATGGCTTTGCAAACTTCGGTCGTCAGTTCAATCTGAACTCATGGCTCCGCGACAATGGGTATCTGAATCCGCAGGAGTGCACGTCGATTATGTCAGACGTAAACTGGTCCACCACACGAGCATACGGACTGGGGATCAACGGGCTGTACCTGAATCTGAAGGGCCGCGAGCGAGATGGGATTGTCGAACAGGGAGAAGAACGCGAAAATCTCCTCAATGAACTGGTCATGCGACTGACGGCTGTCAAAGACGTGGATGGCAAGTCGGTCATTCGGGGGGTCTATCGCGCAGACCAGATTTACGCGGGTGACGCCACCGCACTGGCGCCGGATCTGATCATCGGATATCGCCGCGGCTACCGGGCATCCTGGCAGACCTGCCTGGGCAATCTCACTCCGGAAGTTCTGCTGGACAACGATTCGGTGTGGAGCGCAGATCACTGTGCCGACGCACTTGAAGTTCCGGGGTTGCTCTGCTGCAATCAGATTATTCGCTCGGATAACCCCTCGCTCATTGATCTTGCTCCTTCCATCCTGGAAGATTTTGGCTTACAGAAACCGCTGGCCATGACGGGCCGCAGTATTTTTACGGCATGACGCCCAACGCCGTTAAGGATTTGTCGTCGTGTTTTCGCAGCAGTTCTCGAAGTCCCTTCTCTCCCTCAAAGGGGTAGAAGGTGGCCGACAGGCCGGATGAGCGGGGATATTCGCAGTTTCTGTCGTTTGGAAATCCTTAACGGCGTTGTGTGACGTCCCGTCAGTGTCGATCTGAATTCCTCGTATCGTTTTCCCTTCTTTTTAGGATCCTGTGTCGTGTCTAAAGTTACCATCGAACCAAACCTGTATGAGAGCGCAAAAAAAGCGGCGGAGGTCGCTGGATACAGCAGCGTCGATGAATTTGTGGCTCACTGTCTTGAGAGTGAAATCCGGCGGCTGAAAGTGGAAGCGGCCGAGTCACAGGTTGCAGATCAACTGCGCGGATTGGGCTATCTCAATTGAGAGACGCTGCTCTTCATGTTGTGGTCGCGCTGAATCAGATCGCCAACGCCATCGGCGAAGTACTGCTCGCTCCCCTGAAAACGATTCCGGAAATCCCTGGCGCAATTGTGGTTGCCGTGCTGACGGGAATTCTGATGCTGATTGGTTTCAAATATACGTCCAGGCAGACAGCAATCAAAAGGGTTCGCGACGACATCAAAGCCGAAATGCTTGCACTGTCCCTTTTCCGGGACAGCGTTCCGGTCAATCTGAAGTCTCAATGGCAGATTGTGCTGGGTGCTGTGCAATTGATCGGACTGTCGTTGGTACCGATCGCCTGTATGGCGATTCCTGTCACACTTTTGCTGGGACAACTGTCTTTGTGGTGGCAGGCCAGGCCAGTGCAGGTCGGCGAATATGTGGTTGTCACGCTGGCATTGAACAGCGGTGAACGTTCCGCATGGCATGACGTAACGCTGCAAACACCACCCGGTATCGATATCACTCAGGGACCATTCAGAATCCGCAGTAAAAAGGAAATGGCCTGGCAGTTGCAGGCGAAGACGGCCGGATACCACAAACTGGAATTTGTCGTGAACGGCCAGACGGTGACGAAAGAATTAGCCGTGGGCTCAAACGCCATGCGGGTGAGTATTGAACGACCGGAATGGAACCTGACCGAAGTACTTCTGCATCCGGCGGAGGCACCCTTCTCGTCTTCGTCAGACGTCAAATCGATCCGCGTTCAGTACCCGCTGGAAACGATCTGGACGCATGGACCATACGCATTTCTATGGTTCCATTCGTGGCTTGGCTTTTGGTTTATCGGGTCGACAATTGCGGCGTTGTGCTTGCGCCGAGTCCT
>JAGQQS010000288.1:0-5877 GCA_020426105.1 Planctomycetaceae bacterium | reverse complement strand
TCGCTGATGATGCAGATGCTGCAGAACGGCGGGATCGAGATTGTGACGGATCAGGTGCGAACCGCTGATCCCGACAATCCTCGCGGCTATCTGGAATACGAGGCCGTAAAAGACATTGGGAAAGATGCATCATGGCTTCCGCAGACGCGGGGAAAAGCCTTCAAAATGATTTCACTGTTGCTTTATCACCTGCCGCCGACGGAGCAATATCGCATACTGTTTATGGAGCGAGATCCCGAAGAAGTAGTGAGATCCCAGGAGGCAATGCTGCAGCGACTCCAAAGACCCGCCGCTCCCCATACAGAGATGCTTGAGTCCTTTCGCATACATCTGGCCCATCTGAGGGCCTGGCTGGAAACACGATCAGACATGTCTGTCATGAGTGTCGATTACCGCGACCTTATTGAGCAGCCGGTCATGCAAAGCGAAAAGATCAGTCAGTTTCTGGACTTCAGACTGGATGTTGCACAGATGTCGGCTGCGGTAGATCCGAGCCTGTACCGGAGCCGAAGCGGTCAGACACGGTAAGGTGCTCGTGCTCTTCAATAGCGGGGCAGGAACCAGGACCCAAATGGCTCGAGCCGTGTTTCGCGCGATCGCATGCTTCCCGCTCTCCGAGCCACCACCAGGCTAGACCCCCTCACAACATCTGCGTGAGCCACGGACATTTTGTTAGGGGTTCCAAAATTGTGGGGCGAGTTGACTGCTTCGGTCGCTGGTGTTAACTTCGAGCCTGGAGAATTTGCATTTCATCCCAATCCGGTATCGGCAGGCTAACAGTGCAGACCTTGCAGATTTTTCGTCCGCTGTGAGTTAGAATCGTCTCGTCTCAGCAAGATCCGCCGTACTTTCAGACTCGTGAGAAGACTTCGATGAGCAGGCCCCTGAAGTTGATTGGCGTGTGGGGCACGGCGGTTGCCGTTGCGCTGGGAGTGGCGTTTGGGGGCTATCACCTCATGAAACCCCGCGAGCTCCCGCTTCATTCGCCAGTGCGAGCCGCCGTTCCAGCTGCCCCCCAAACCAGTTTTCGTCATCAGGAGTTCGGAAATTTTACGCTCTGGTGGGATCCGATCCCGGTCCAACTGCGAATGGCTGGCACGTCGGGGGGGAGTGATTCGAACATTCATCCGAACGACTACGCGGGGCCGGCTGCCTGCAAAAACTGTCATCAAAAACAATACAGCTCCTGGTCCGACCATCCCCATCGCTGGATGAATGCGCTTGTTGAAAACGCCAATGTAGTGGGTGACTTCAGCGATCGACAAATGGCCTGGCTCGGCGGAATCGTGACGTTTTACAAAGTTGGTGATCAATATCGAATGCGGCTGGAGCGGAATGAGATTCGACGAGAATACGTCGTCGAGCAGACGATCGGTTCACGCCACTTTCAATATTACGTGGGCACGCAGCTCGAAGGGCCGGAAGCTCCTGAACATCCACTGTATTCAGAAGCCCATGTCCTTCCACTGGGCTTCTGGATCGATCGTGAAGAATGGGTGCCGACGGTCCACGTCGGTCCTGAATTCCGGGAGCACGAACGACCGGATCCGTTTGCGACTCGACCACCTTACACTGGCAGCATGGACGACTACTGTGAAAACACGCTTGATCTGTATCGCAGCCAGTGCAATTTTTGTCATACGACATTCCCCCTGGGTGACATGTTTGTCCGATTTCCGCGGACAATTGGTCGTCATGTTCCGGCTCTTCTGGACGTTGCTCTCCCGGACTATGTGCGGCAGGCCAGACCTGAGTTCTGGCCAACGGGAAAAGAATCTTCGGATATGTCGGATGACGACTTTGCTTCCATCCTCAGGGAATTTCACCGACTGGATGCGGGCAAGCACGCCGTCACGCTGGGTGTCAGTTGTGAGGCATGTCATTTGGGCGCGAAAGAACACGCGGAAGGAAAAGCAAAACGTCCGAATTTTTTTCCCGGGAGTCTGGAAGTTGTGATTCGTTCAAACGCCTCGACGCATGATTCGGGCCGTACCCATGACAATGTGAATTGGGCCTGCGGCCGTTGTCATGCGGGTGACCGACCGCAATTCGCCAACGGCACAGCGACATGGAATTCCACCGAATATACGGATGCGATGCGGGGCAGTTGTTATTCCGAACTGACCTGTATCCGCTGTCATAATCCGCACGAGTCCATTGGCCACGAGTGGTCGCATACACCAGCCGAAGATGATGCCGTCTGTCTTAGTTGCCATCAGAAATTTGAACCTGAAGAAGCGCGGTTATCGCACACCCACCATCCATTCGACAGCAACGGCTCGCGGTGTATGAACTGCCATATGCCGCGGATCAACGAAGGATTGCAGGAAGTCGTGCGAACTCACACAATTTTCTCGCCCACAGACCCGTCCATGATTCATGCCAACCAGATCAATGCCTGCAATCAGTGCCATGTGGAACAGCCGATTGACTGGACATTGACGCACCTGAAGGACTGGTATGGCAGGACTTTTTCGGAACCTGAAATTGCTGCGAGTTATCCCAACCGCAGTCAGCCAGCCGCTCTTGGCTGGCTGAAGAGTGAAAATGAATCCGTACGCCTGGTTGCCGCTGATGCGCTCGCGCGAGCCAACGCTCACTGGGCTCTGCCGGAGCTGCTGCAGGCATTGGATGATACCTTCCTGCTGAATCGACAATTCGCCCGCATTGGTCTTGAGAAAATGCTCGGGGTAAAGTTAAAGCAGTTTGGCTACGAGTTCTATCAAACCCCGGACGAAAGGCAGGCGCCTCTCAAGCAGATGAAGGAAAAACTCCTCCCCGGTAAGGTGAGCGACAGTGAATGAAATACCTGCTGGACGATCCTGACTGAATGGGTACGATAGTCAGCGAGCATTCCCACTGTTCCGTCTCCTCTTGAAGATCGTGCAGCTTTGAAGCTGTGGGTGGAAAGCAGGGCGAGACCAGCGAGCGAATGCGAGCGCGGGCCCACCTATCGAAGCCCTGCTCATGGTGGGCCGGCGCGGCTGCGTGTCCGCAATCATCCTCAAACTATGGCAGACTGGCGGATGACACGTCAAGTGGTTCCAGGAACCATTCACCATCCGGAAAACGCTGAGGAACAGGAGCAGGCAAGGCCTCTCCCGTCAGTTCCCGAACGGCCCAGCAAGTCGCCAGATCAAGCGCAGATGCCGGAGCGTGTATTGCTCGCGCGCTCTTAAGGTCCGCACTGGATTCGACCGCATTCATTCGGACAAGGGCCACAACTGCCATCTGCTTCACCAGCGGGCTTTCATAGGGATGGTCCGAACCATCCCTGACACGTGACACCAGTTCCGCGGCTAAATCTGCATCGAGAGTTCCGCGATGAAGACGCCCCAGTGCCCAGATCGCGGCACTACGGGATAAGTCCATTGTGCGTGTCACATCTTTCGGCGCGTACTTTCGCATTAATGGCTCAGCATCCAGCGCGTGCATTGTTCCGCAGGCCTCAAACAGATGGGCTACCTGCTCATCGACGCCGGGAACTACCTGAATCTTCCAATCGGTCGTCTGCCGCTGAATTCTATCCAGTATCGCGGGAATTGTACGTGGCTCCGCCAGCTTTCGCAGACCCCATGCAGCTGTGATCATCACATCAGTCCGCTCAGATTCCAGAAGTTCGACGAATCGGTCGGCGGCAGGCTTATGATCCAGCGTGCCCAGGACCAGAGTGGCCTGGACTTGTCCCTGCCAGCGATCTCCGGCAAGAACTTGCATCGCTTCAGCGCGAATCACCTGCTCCAGTTGGGGGCTCTCTGCCAGTTGGCAGATTTTTTCAGCCACGAATTTGCGGATTTCCGGATGATCGTCATCCAGCATTCGCACGAGCCCTGGCATGCGCTCCGCGGATGGCTGAAGAATCCAGGCGCTGGCACCTGCCTCCCGCACATGCGGATCCGGATTCTGCATCGCCTCCTCCGCCAGGGGAACAACAAGTTCAGGCGCGATTTCGTTGAGTCTCCTCAGGGCTGCTGCGACAAGGGATGGTTCTTTATCGCCCGCAAGTTCGAGTAACAACCGGCGTGCATGTTCGGACGAATGTCGCGCCAACAGCCTCACTGCGCAGAGTCGATTGATCAGAGGACGTGATCGCCGTTCCCGGACCAGTCGCTCGGCCTCCATCTCAAGCCCCGCATCAACAATTTCTCCTGCGGCTCCTGCCGCTTCCAGGCGAATGTAAGACGGTTTGAGGATATCAAGCGCGATGTTTGAAATTGCCGACAGTGCGGTCGTCTCCCGGGTGCTGCCCAGCCCTTTCAACGCCAGGATCAAATCCTGTGGCGTCGTTCGCGGTCCTTCAAGCCGCTGAATCCAAACATCCTTTGCGGGAGCAAAATTCCACGCGGCGAGCGCGGGTTCCACCAACTGGCGAAGATTGGCGCCATGGTCGAGACCTGCTTCCAGCAGTCTCGGAGCGGAACTGCGTGATTCGAGGACGATCAGAGCTCGCGCGGCTGCGAATCGCGCGGAAGGATGGGTATCGGGATTCGTCAGAATAGATTCCAGAACGGGGACCAGCTCGATCAGGTCGGGAATGCCGTACTCGTGCGCGCGTGCCACGGTTTCCGCGGCCTTCCGCTGATAGTCAATTTCCGGCCGTTGCAGTGCCTGCAGCCAGAGTCCCTTAAAATCACGTTGAAAAACTTTAATCAGGTCGAGCGCTTGAAATTCCGGATCGTGATTCATCAGGAAATCTACAGGGATTTCCGCCTCCACCTTCGCCGTGAGGATCAGTAACAGCAGAGCGGCCCAAAGATTCAAGCGACGCAACATGTGAATAGTTTTCGGGGCAAAAATTGGTCCAGCGGCGGAGACTATTGCGGCCGCGAAATTCGGTAGGTTTGTCCGATCAAGACCAGCACGGACAACACAGAACAGATTCCCATAAACCACCAGTTGGCCGGAATCAGCTTATAGTTTTCGAAGCCCGGCATGCGAATGACGGAGAGTGCTGCAGCGACCGGGTTAATTTTCAGGACTGTTTCGACAGTACTGTGTCCAAACGGCGCGTCTCGCCCCATCCAGACAAGTAATGGCAAGGCGCAAATGGAGAGGAGTACCCCGTAGGCGGCTGCGGTCGCTGCGGCCGTCCGCGTGAACAGGCTTCCTGCTGCGGCGCTTAACAACAATGCAAACAGGGCTGTTACGAGCAGGCAGATCACCACACGCTGCACCTGCAACGCCATGCCCGGTTCGATATATACCATCACGATATATCCGGGCAGAGTAGCACAGAGGATCAGCATCAGAGGAAAAATGACACTTAATAGTTTTCCCCAGACGATACTGATGATCGAGAGCGGGGTCGTTCGCAGGAGCTGCCAGCCACGACTCTCGCGTTCACTGCTGATCAATCCTGCAGCCATGCTGGGGGTCATCAAAATCACGAGCGCCACCTGCATCACCACCATGATGCCGCCAATTGTCGCAACCCCCCAACCAAGCGTTCCCAGAGTGGCAGAATATGTCAGGCCCAGTGACAACAAACCGCAAATCGCCACTAAACGAAATAACCAGTGAATTCTGCCAAAACGCCGACAACGAAATTCTTTGACCATCAATGGATTCATCCATCGCCCGATCCCGGCAGTTCGTCGCTGCGGATCGACAAGAAACAGGACTCTTCGAACGGCTCGCACCGATGTCGTCTGATCGTCACTGATCATTCCCGCAGATCGATTGCGGTCAAATATCGTGTGATTCAGGCGAAGGATCGTCCAGATCGAACCAATGATCGAAATAACAAGGGCGGAAACAATAAATTGCCCCACGAGATCGACATTGGTGTCAAGCCCCTGACTGGCCGACTCACCCAGCCCCGTGAGCGACATGAGCGCCGAAAATGGGGACAGAGTACGGAGCAGAGCCCCAATTTCG
>JAGQQS010000287.1 GCA_020426105.1 Planctomycetaceae bacterium | reverse complement strand
TCCTCAACAATGGTCGTTTCGTGTCGCTGGCACCCTGCCGCACGGGAGTACTCGTGGATCAATCCCGAGCTTACTTTGCTCAGGGAATGCTGCCATGGCGCGGCACGCTGCTGCATTGCGTCGATGCCGTGACGGGAAGCCAAGCCGGACCGGAAGGTTCAGGATTTTACACGTCGTCCCACTTTGGATTAACCCTGGAAGGCAACCTGCTGGCAGACGATACACATCTGGTCGCGGCAGCCGGTCGAGTGGCCCCGGCAGTCTTTGAACGCGCAACGGGAAAGCATATGGGAGCCCTGGAGGGCAGCGGCGGCTCATCGGTCGTCATGACCGCTGACAGCCATATCCTGTGCGGTCCGGGAAACAAGACCGGCTGGACAACAGAAACGGATATCGCAACGCGCAAACAGATCAGTGTTCATAGCGGGATTGTGGTGACGGTCATAACACCAGACCGACGAATTATCGCAGCGCGAACTCGGCTCTCAGCCTGGCACAAGTCCGGAAGCAATAAACTCTGGGACGTCCCCTGTCGACACTATAATGAACTCATTGCAGCCGGAGACCTGATACTCGCTGGAGGAGATGGGATCGTGGCGGCTTATTCCATCAAAGACGGCGCGCAACTGTGGGAAGTGCCGGCGGAGGGTCAGGTCTTTGGTCTTGCTGTGGCAAACGGACGTTTGTTCGCAAGTACCGACGAGGGTGTCATTCATTGTTTTCGACCGTGTGACCTTCAGCCAATCGTTTCAGATGCCGGCGAACAGCGGGTCGCAGACACGGCGAGTGATGCAAATCAACCCGAGTCCGCGTCTGATCTGAGCGACGAAGATCGCGACGAAGATCGCCGAGGACTGTTGGGACACTGGCGCGTTCATCGGGAGATGTCGGCGGTCGCCCGACGACGTGGCGCGAGTGTCGGTGAGCATCGATTGAGCGATCTGACCGGCAAAGCCCACGCGATCGTCTCCGGTGATGTGCAGATCCGTGAAGTCGGAGGCGTGGAAGCTCTGGAATTCGATGGCGAAACAAACACGGCTCTGATCACGGATAATCTTGCAGCAGCGCATCTGCCGCGTGAGCCAATGACAGCTGAGGTCTGGGTGCGCATTGACGAAGCGGATTCCGTCGGTGGCATTATCGGCTGCTTTCAGGATACGAAAACGGAACACAGCGGCTGGTCATTAGGGTTCCATCACTCACGATTTGTGTTCGCACTGGCTGCAGAGCATGGAGCAGCTGACTTTTCTTACCTGCGGAGTGAGACTGAAATTCGGCCAGGGCACTGGTATCACGTGGCTGCGACATTCGATGGCACAAAGGCCCGACTTGCAGTCAATGGCCGTGTTGAGGCAGAATCGGATACACAGTCCGGAGCAATTGTGTACCCCAAAACGGGTTTCTACGAAATGGGCAGCCATCACGACGCTGATACGTTTCACTACATGTACGGAATGCTGCACGAAGTCAGAGTTTATGACAGGGCCGTGACTGACGCTGAACTGAAACGCCGCTACAACGACAAACGCGACAGTTTTAATGTCCCGATTGAACTCAAAACGGGGCCGTACGTGCAGTTTATAACACCGAGTTCAGCACGCGTACGCTGGGAGACAGCAACGCCGACACCAACACGACTGGTGCTCTTTGAGTTGAACCGTGAACGAAAATTTGAAGATCCACAGGAGGTTACCGCGCACGAGGTGCTGATTGATAAACTTCCGCGTGACCGGATGCTGCACTACGCGATCGAGAAAGATTTCGACGGCACCACGGGGCAGTCACTGGAATTCGAACTGGACACCCAATTCAATTTCAGTATCACGCCGATTCCGGTTGAACTTCAGCCCTTTCCGACGGATAGCCTCAGTGAAGAATACGCATTGGCCGCAAAGCATATATTGTCTCAATGCCAATTCGAAAGAGGAATCTGTCTCGTGATTGGCAACGGTGAAGGACGACTTGCCTGGGAACTCGCCCGCCAAAGTGAACTGCGAATCATCGGCGTCGAATGCGACGCTGAAAAAGTCGCGGCAGCGCGTCGTACGTTTATCAGGAGCGGAGTCTACGGCAGTCGAATTTCGATTCATCATGTCGCCTCGTATGCCCGCCTGCCGTTTGTCGGTCGATTCGCCAACCTGATTGTTTCAGAAAACGTGATGACCACCGGTTTGCCCGAGGGAGATGCGGAAGAAATGTTCCGAGTGCTGCGTCCGGACGGTGGCGTGATCTGCGTTGGCCAGACCGCCGCTCGTGACGCGAATCTAAGTGTCGATCCGGTGAAGAACTGGCTGGCCGGGACCGGGCTCGATGTCAGACTTGACAACAGTGGAGCAGGGACCTGGCTGACAGCAGTCCGACCTGCACTAGAGGGGGCCGGGGATTGGTCGCATCTTTATGGTCATGCCGACAATTCGGCGTTTGGAGGCGAGTCTCTCGGAGGTGCCAGCACGACGGATGAAATGGCCGTTCAATGGATCGGGCACCCGGGACCTCGGGCTCAACCGGATCGAAATGGCCGAAAGCCGTCCCCGCTGTCTACAAACGGTCGCTTGTTTGTTCAGGGGTTACAGCGAGTTATCGCTGTCGATGCGTTCAATGGCACCATTCTCTGGGGCATCGAGATTCCGGCGCTGGAACGCTTCAATATGCCCCGCGACTGCAGCAACTGGTGCGCCGATGAAAAGCACGTTTATCTCGCAGCAAAAGATAAATGCTGGCAAATCGACGCCGCCACCGGGGACATTCTGGCGTTTCATCCCGTCGTGAATGCCAAACGGGAGGACTGGTCGTACGACTGGGGTTTCATCGCGCAGACACAAGACTACGTGATCGGCAGTGCAGAGAAGGCCGGGACCGCATTCACAAGCTTCTGGGGTGATGCCGGGGCTGGCTGGTACGATGCAACTGAAGGTCCGGTGACTTTCAAGGTGTGCAGCGATTCGTTGTTTGTGCGGCAGAAATCCGACGGGGAAGCCGCATGGACTTACGAAAACGGAGTGATCATCAATTCGACAATCACGATCGATGAAAGCCGTGTCTATTTTGTAGAGTGTCGCCATGAAAAGATCAAACAGGCGCAGAATCGACGTGTCGGTGCTCCTGAATTGTGGCAGCAGCAGTTTTTGGTTGCACTGGATCTGAAGACAGGACGAATTGTCTGGGAACAATCGCTGCAGACGGTTCCCGGGACTGTGGCGTTCTACCTTGCAGCCGGAGATGACGCGCTTGTCATCAACGCATCGACTGATAAGAAGTACGAAGTCTCCGCCTATGCAGCGGCCGACGGTGAATCCCGGTGGCGTCAATCTTTTGGTTGGTTTGAAGACAAAGGGGATCATGGGAAAGCCATTCAGCGGCCTGCAATTGTTGGCGGGCGCGTGTATGTTCGTCCCAGGGTTCTGGAACTGACAACCGGTGAAATTCTTCCGATGGAAATGCCCTCTGGAAAGTGCGGCACATATGCTGCGACCACGAAATCACTCGTTTTTCGCACATCGAATATCACGATGTGGAATACGGAAAGCGGCAGCGCTTCCAGCTGGAATCGCATGCGGCCAGGCTGTTGGCTGACCACGATTCCGGCGGCTGGAATGCTGTTGTCTCCGGAAGGTGGTGGTGGCTGCAGCTGCGGTTCCTGGATGGAAATGTCCGTCGGATTCATGCCAATCGCTGAATAATCGGCCTGCCGCAGGCTGTCTGTTCAGAACTGCAATCGT
>JAGQQS010000286.1 GCA_020426105.1 Planctomycetaceae bacterium | reverse complement strand
TGATTCGTCCCCATCGGACACCGCGATCCAACGCTGCGGCAACGCATTGTAGTCGCAGCATTCGCGGCTTCAGCGTGAATCCGCAGAAATCTCAGGGATTGCTTTGGTCGTCCGGTAGCTTGTAAAATTGTTTCAGGTCGATGCCACCCTTGGACTCCATTTCCACAATCTTCAGGCGTTGTTCAATTTTGACCAGTCTGGCTTCCAGATAGGCGGGGAGTTTTTGAATCTCGTCCGCCCGCTGCGGCCTCGGGACGGCCGGATAGTCCAGTTGCCGCTGCAGAGCGGCGAAGAAAAATAACGGGTCACGGCCAATGTTGGCTTTTGCGATACGGCCTTCCTGATCCCCAAACAACGTTGTTGTGTTTCTCGCGACATCGCCTGTGTTTTCTTCAGCATGCGCGGCGTCCCGGGACTTCCGTCGATTGTAGAAATGCTGCGACGCACGATAAATCAGCTCGGACAACTCCTGGCCACCCAGTCGATCGGTCAGCGCACCGATCCACCGCGTCCACTCGTCGTTGTACAGCGGGTCCAGTGCCATTGCTTTCAGGCCATCGGTATATCCCAGCCGGTTTCTGGCAATGCATTCGAACTGGTACACAAACATACCGGATCGTGTTGGGTTGCGAGCCCGATAGGCCGCTTCGTTTTCCAGAATTTTCAGGGCGACGAGCTGTTCGAATCTTGATTCGTCGTCTTCCGCGCGCTGCATCACAAAGGTCTGAAACGGGGCAAAATAGTGCGGCAGACGCACCATCGCATCACTGATGCGGCCGCTGTGCATGATCTCGGTCCTCAGAAAATCGATCGCCATTGGTAACCGAGTTGTCGCGAGAATTTCCTCCTGAATCAGATGCAGGATTTCCTGCGAAGGAATGTTCTCCTGCAGGCGTTCACGGTACACCCGAAAAAAGTAAGCCTGTTCAATGTATTCTTCGCGATCAAGAATTGATGCACGCATTCATGGTCTCTTTGGCAGGGTACGAATATTGGCGGAATCACCGGAACCCTGCAGTATAGTCGGTTCACAAAGTTTGGCGGACCCGACAGCGATTTCCCGGGAGGTCTCTTGCCGGTTTGCCCTGAAATTCTTCTTTTAGTGTGCAAAAACAAGGTGAAAACAAAAGCGTTCCCCGGAAAATCACAAGGTTTGATGCCCGATGGAATGAATGAGAACGGACGACACGGTACCGTGCACGTGTCTGCACATTACAACCATTTATCAGTCGATCCAGTCAGAATTGAAGGCACAGCATCATGGGGATTCCGAAAGTGGCGATCGTCGGTCGTCCCAACGTCGGAAAAAGCTCGCTGCTGAACTGGCTGGCTGAGAGACTGATTTCCGTCGTTGATCCGACTGCTGGCGTCACCCGCGATCGTGTCACGTGGATTATGCACAAGCACGACCGTTATTTCGAACTCGTGGATACCGGCGGGATCGGTATCGTAGACAGCGATGATCTGTCAGATGACATCGAACGCCAGATCCAGAACGGACTGGACGAATGCGACCTGATGCTGTTCGTCGTTGATGCCAAAGCCGGACTTACCCCGCTGGATGAACAGGTTGCCGACCGATTGCGAAGAGTCAATAAACCGACGCTGCTGGTTGTGAATAAATGCGATTCCACCAAACTGGATCTGGAAGCAGCGTCTTATCTGCAGCTGTGCAATGCCCCGATTGTCACTACCAGCGTCAAAGCGAATCGCAATCGCTTCGAGCTCGTGGAGAAGATCGTGGAATTGCTGCCCGCAGCTTCAACGACGGAAACCTCGGAAGGTGATCAGCTGCTGACGCCCGCGGATATGCGAATCGCCGTCGTGGGACGCAGAAACGTGGGCAAAAGCACCTTTATCAATCAGCTGGCGCAAAGCGAACGCGTAATCGTCAGCGAGATCGCGGGGACAACGCGGGACAGCATCGATATTCGCTTTGAGGTCGATGGGAAAGCATTCGTTGCGATTGATACGCCGGGTGTTCGCAAGAAAAAGAGTCTGGCGAACGACATTGAATTCTATGGGTTTGTCCGGGCGCAGCGAAGCATTCGTCGCGCTGATCTGGTCCTGATGTTTTTTGATGCGACGGAGACCATTTCCAGAGTCGACAAGCAACTGGTCGAAGAGATCAGCGAACATTACAAGCCCTGTATTTTCGTCATCAACAAATGGGACCGCGCGCTGGGCCTGGAGATGACAACTGAGAAGTGGGCCAATTATCTCACAACGGCATTCAGCTCGATGCGACATGTGCCCATCGCGATTATTACGGCCAAAGATGGCAAGAACATCCGCAAACTCCTGAATCTGGCACGTGCGGTTCACAAACAGGCCAGTCTTCGCATGAGCACCGGACGCCTGAATAAAGCAGTCAGGATGGCGATCGATCGAGTCCAGCCTCCGATGCGTGCCAATCGCCGACCCAAGATTTTCTACGCATCACAGGTTGCCGGATCTCCGCCGACAATCGTGCTGAAGTGTAATGATCCTTCTCTGCTCGATGAATCATGGAAGCGTTACCTGCTGGGGTTCCTGCGTGAAGTCACGCCGTTCAAGGAAGTCCCGATCCGACTGGTCCTGCGAGGGCGCAATGAATCGGCGGAAGATCTAATGGATGGCACATCGCACCGCACGTCGCACCTTGACGAAGTTGAACCACCAGAGCTAACAGAACTCAGCGACGAACAAATGCAGGACCCCACGGAAGACGTGGATGCTCTGGAGCAGGCGTTGATCGCTCACGAATCTGATGACCTGCAGTTGCTCGATGACGAGTTTGTTGACGACATTGAGGACGAAGCGGACGAAAGTGAAATCGTCGACGATGAATGGGACGAAGAAGACGACACTCCGACAAAAGCCTTAGAACGGTAGCAAAGTCAGTGCAAGACCGCGATGCGGCCCAACGTCCGTCGCTCCGCCGACGAGATTGGATGACCGGCGCTGTCCCCCCAAAAATCAGCGTGGATCGCAGGCCTCTCCGGTGCCTGGCACGCGTGCCTGGTGGTAGAAAAATTTTACGGTAAAAAG
>JAGQQS010000285.1:8195-16022 GCA_020426105.1 Planctomycetaceae bacterium | reverse complement strand
ATCGCGCGGCATGGACAGCCGCTGCCGGGGGCTGACAAGCTGATCACATTTCAGGGCGAACAGGGGAACGTGACGCAAAGCCCGTGGAAGTTTCAGCCGCGTGGTGAATGCGGCAAGATGATCTCAGATCTGGTTCCCCATCTCGGGGCGCTGGCGGATGACATTTGTTTTCTGCATTCCGTCAAAGGCAAGACAAACACGCACGGACCGGGCGAGAATTACATGTCGACGGGTTTCACGCTGGACGGATTCCCCAGCATCGGAGCCTGGACGTCGTACGCACTTGGTACGGAGAATGAAAATCTGCCGGCGTATGTGGCGATTCCGGATCCGCGCGGCACGCCGCAGAATTCCGTCAACAACTGGGGACCCGGGTTTCTGCCAGCGGCGTTTCAGGGGACGGACTTCAATACGTCGCTGCCCATCCGTAACCTCGCGCGACCGGAGTCGATTTCTGAGACATCGGACAGCAGGACGCTCGACTTTCTGAAACGAATCAACGACCGGCATCTTGAAAAATTTCCCGGCGATACGGAACTTGCGGCGAGGATTTCCAGCTACGAACTTGCAGCAAAGATGCAGTTGAGTATTCCGGAAGTGCGCGATCTAACCACCGAGTCTGCATCGACGCTCGCCATGTACGGCGCGGATGATGCGGAGAATACACTCAAGGCGGCCTATGCGAAAAACTGCATTCTTGCACGACGACTACTGGAACAGGGTGTTCGCTTTGTGCAACTGTTTAATGGAGCGTATCAAACCGGGGGTGAGGGAGTCAGCAACTGGGACGGCCATAAAGTGCTGAAGGATCAATACAGCATTCACGGCCCAGTGCTGGATCAGCCAACGGCTGCGTTGATCACGGACCTGAAGCAACGCGGACTTCTGAAGGACACGCTGGTCGTGTGGTGTACTGAATTCGGCCGCATGCCGACGTTTCAAAAGGGGGCCAGCGGCCGGGACCACAATCCTGAAGGTTTCACATGCTGGCTGGCAGGAGCCGGCGTCAAAGCGCCGTTCAGCTATGGCGCCACGGATGAATTCGGCTACAAGGCTGTGGAAAACATCATGACCGTGCATGACTTTCACGCGACGATTCTGCATCTGCTTGGTCTGAACCATGAACGACTGACGTTCTATTACAACGGCCTGGAACGCAGACTGACCGACGTGGAAGGCAACGTAGCCAGAGACGTGCTGACTTCAGTTGGTGTTTAGACCACTTCCCGAATTGATCAGCAGTGGCAGATCGTGCGGATCTTCAGTGTTTAGCTCAACCGGTGTCTCCGATTTCATGCGGTGAGCCAGTACCTGGTCGCGGTAGTCCCGCAAAGGTTTAATCAGGGCCGCGTTCAGGAAACGCCGACGTGCATAGAAATCTGCTTTCTCGACTGAAGCCTCGTCGCACAGGTCTTCCATCAAAGCCAGCGCCCTGTTGGCGACGCTGACTGACAGATCCACGTCGTTCTGGACTCGCAGCGCTGAACGAGGTTCCCATGCCGTGCGGGCCTCCCAGCGTTCGATCATTTTCTGCAGCAATGAATTCAGAATATCATAACGTTCAGTTTCGCTGGCAATGAGGGACGGCTGATCCACCAGTTGCTGCACTGCTGAGATGATTGGACGCACTGAGGCATCCGTCGGAGATGTAAAGAATGCAATGTGCATCCGGTGCCGGAATTCCTCGGCTGGATTGGGGTGCTGCGAGAGTTCGTGCAGACGGATGATTTCGTAATGTGCGAAATGCGTAATCAACGGCTCGAAGTTCTCTGTAAAAATATCCAGTCTTCGGATCAGGTCCGTATTCAGTTCGCCACGACTGGCGGCCGTGAGTGCTTTACCCAGAGTGATGAAATAGTTCTGTCGCAAGAGATCCAGTGGATGGGCGACCTTCGTGATTTTTCCACTTTCGATCAGGTCACGAGGCGGGCGTGGACTCTGTTTCATTTCCATTTGCAGAGACTTGCGATAAGTCCATGGCTGATCGGGCATCCCGGCGAGAATTTCCAGTTGTTGCGCCAGGGCACTCAGGCGGCGTTTGATTTCTTCCACATCCTCGGTCGCGGGGACCGTGGCCAGGATCTGTTGTTGATGCGGTGCGAATGCAGCCTGGAGTTCTGATAGTTTGTCCGCCGCGCGGGCTGTTTCCGAGGCCGCCGACATCGCGAGCCCGGCATTTGCAATCGATATGGGCGGCGTTGAAATGTCACGGCTGAACATTCCCAGCGGATCACGGACGTCGAGCAGCGGCAGGATGGCGATTTGTGCCCAGTCCCAGCCCGCTGTGGCGATTTCACGCCGCGCGTGTTCCCGCTGCAGTCTCGCCAGAAAACCGGAATCAATCAGTCCATTCTCCGAATCTGACGCCAGCAATACGATCTCGCCTGGGACGGTCTGAATGACGCCCACATTTACAAACGAGTTCATCAGCGTCGACATCACGGCCTTCAGCGGCTCCGGACCCAGATTACTCTGGCGAAACCGCTGACAGAAGACCGCGTTGACGCTCATTCTGGATCGAATAGCCTTGTAAAATTCTGCAGTGTATTGACAGGCCGCCCCGCCCTGGACGCCACTTTCGTCTGCGGCAAGCACAATGTCGAAGCGTTTGAGTTCCCGACGACGGACAGCGATGGTGGCCGGTTCGTGTATGATCTGGACTCGTTCGTCCCGGTCAGGCGGCAGCTGCTGACGACTCCATGTGTATTGCCGGGCCAGCTCGGTGATATTCCTGTCGGTGCGGACGGCGACGATCTCCTGCAGCGGGAAGTGTGAGCAGACGCGCAGACAGGCACCGGTGTCGTCTCCCAGCACCAGCACGCGGGATGGTTGCGCGTGATTCGACAGTGCCATAATCGCAGGCAGGATATCTTCGGCAGGCTGCGGTGAAATATTGGTATCCGTGCTGACTTGCCCGATCAGAATTCCGTTACGCTGAAATTCAAAGATATCGCCGGTACGTCGCCACACTGTGATCTCCCCGGACGGTGTGGGAACCATGGTGACCAGGCGACTGGCGCAGGATTGTGCAATCAGATCCTCTGCCACTCCACGCTGCACCGCTGCGGCCGTTCGTTCTGAAAACAGGAATGACGAAGTTGTTGATGTGGCAATCGATCCCAGGCTGACCAGCGAAATACTGAGTAAACTCAAAGCGGGCAGTATCAGAGTCCGCTTTATGACCAATGCTTCACCACGTTTTGTCAATCGATCGCCAATCAGCGAAACGCCGTACAGCAGGATGCCGGCACTCAGAATCAGGATCGCAGAAACATTCTGCGAGACTGCCCCCAGCGCCAGCAGGATCCCCGTCAGAAACGGGAGGATCACCGACTCTGCTGTAGTGGACTCGCGATTTTCCCGTACCATGCAGATCGCCGGCGTCAATGCGGCTGTGCAAAATACAGCACACTGCAGTGAACGCTGAAACAACACGGACCATGCTGAGAGTCCAGCGGTATTGAGCTTTAAGTTCAATCCGGCGAGCGGGCCGAAGAGCAAAGGCAGCAGGGCGAGCATTAAAATGGCGGCAAACTGCAGAATCTGTGGATTCAGCAATCGTAGCGTCAACGGCCGGGACAAGATGACCAACGCTGTCGCCGTGAGACAAATCGTCTGAATCAGGACTGGCAGATCTCCCGGCATCAGACGACCGAAAATCTCCAGCAACGCGACGCTCAGAATTCCTGACGCCGCAAAAGGGACCAGCGTCTCAAAAACCGCGGGCTTGATCAGTGCGAACGATAACCGGCCTGATTGACAGACGGGTGCGTTGCTGATTTGTGTGGCCGGGCGCACCAAAAGTCTGGTTGCGACTGCGAAAGCCGCCATCACGGTGACCGATGCTGCGAGCGGTACTGTCGTTTGTCCGAACCAGACCGGAACCAACAACGCGATCACACCGGGGGCACCGGTGAGTGCAGCATCCGTCCATGGTATATTCCGCTCGTGGTCACCCAGCCTGAAAAATAAACCGGTCGTTGCAATCGCGAAGGCCACGATCGTGGCCGGAAAAATCAGAGTCAACAATGAAGCACACGGCCATGCTGGATCGATCGAATCGCAGCCGGCGAGCAGCGTTGCATTTAACGAAGCAGGGATCCACCAGCTGATTGCGGCCAGCACCGCTGCAGGCACAACAGTAAAAAAAATCCTGCTTCGATCAGATCGTCGGGGCGGAATTCGCACGATGAGCCAGCTCATCAGGATGACACCAAAACCAGTTCCAAACGCCAATGCTGCCATTGATTCTGGTGATGTGCCGCACAAATTGAGCCAACTGATGGTCAACTGACCAACCACGATCGCCACGGCCATTGCAGCAGCAACGCGGCTGACGGTCTGTAAGCGCATAACTCGGTGGAATGAGAACATGGCATCCTTGCCTGCTTTGACTTCGACGACTGGACGGTTTATTTCGGTGTTTTTACCGACAAAGCCCTGTTTGCCTCAAGACTGAAGCTGAAAGTCAGCCAGGGAGCAGAAATCCGGTTCCTGATTTATGGTAGATTTGGGTGTGTGGTGACAATGCGGGTTATGCGGGTTGTGTTGAAGGCCGATTTTTCTGTAGGAATCCACCAGCACGGATCCCCGGCATTTTAGGGAAGGCGGTCCATTTCTATCCGTACGACCTGTACCAATTGCAGTGCTGGTCGAATTTCGTTGATTTTTGCCGACAAAATGCGGCTCGTATTTTTCCGGAAGCTATGGTTTTCACGAGGCGAATCACGGAATTTACGCATGTGTGGGTTTGCCTTAAGCGATAAGAGACAACACCAGGACGCCACTTTGACTCAGACCGTTTCCAGAATCCGCCAATTCGGCACGCCAGATAAAGAATGGCTGTATGGTCACTTCATCTCAACTGTCCCCAAGGGGTGATTTCAGAACGTCAGATTCCTCGATTGTTCGGGGCATAGCGGAACGTGACATCAAGCAATCCTGCATCCTGATTGTCGATGATGAACCACTTAATATTGAAGTTGTGCGGCGTTATCTGGAGCTTGGAGGCTACCGAAATCTGATCTCATCAGATCACGCGGGTCAGGCCCTGCCGTTGATCGGTCTGAACCGTCCGGACGTGGTGCTGCTGGATATCCATATGCCTGAAGTCAATGGTCTGGACATCCTTGCCGCGGTGAGGTCCGACGAAAGTTTGTGCCGAACGCCGGTGATCATTCTTACGGGCAGTTCCGATCCCGAAACAAAGCTGGTGGCGCTCCAGGCAGGTGCGACGGATCTGCTTCAGAAGCCAGTCCACAGCGAGGAGTTATTGGCGAGACTGGGTAATGTTCTTCGAGTGAAGGCTTATCAGGATCGTCTTTGTCAACACTCCGAAGAGCTGGAGGAGGCGGTCCGGCGAAGGACAGCGGAATTGGAGGCATCTCGTCTGGATGTGATCCACTGCCTGGCTCGAGCTGCCGAATTTCGGGATGACGACACGGGGCAGCACGTGATTCGAGTCGGGCGATACGCGCGCGTGATTGCTCAGCAACTGGGGTTTTCGAATGAGCGACTGAATATACTTGAGCCAGCGGCTCAGCTGCATGATGTCGGGAAGATTGGCATTGCTGATTCCATACTGCTTAAACCGGGCAAGCTGACTCCCGAAGAATATGAATTGATGCAGAAGCATTGTGGGTTCGGCAAAAAGATTGCCGACCGGGTTTCTGACCACGAGGAACAGTTCCTGCGCAGGCATACGGACATTGGTGCGCGAATAATGAATGCAAGTTCTTCGCCGATCCTTGAACTGGCACGCCGCATTGCGTTGACACATCATGAGCGTTGGGATGGCAGTGGATATCCTCTTGGTCTGGCGGGCGAAGACATTCCGCTGGAAGGGCGAATCACAGCCGTTGCGGATGTATTTGATGCGCTGAGCAGCAAGCGGCCCTACAAGCCGGCGTTTCCGCTGCAGAAATGCTTCAAAATTATGGAAGAAGGCCGGGGGAATCAGTTCGATCCGATCGTCCTGGATGCATTCTTTACCTGTCGTGATGAAATTATTCAGATTCAGATCGACTCGGCAGATACCGATTGATGCTGGGCGCCATGATCTGGAAAAGGGTATTCCTTGTTAAAGCACAGTCAGAAATTCTGGTCCCGGTACAAGCGGTGCTCCGTCATTCGTGAGGAGGACGTTTGTCGTTCGGCCATTGCCGAAAATCCGTCAGGTGACCGGGTTATTATTCATGACGTGTCTTTCAGTCCTGAGACGCCGGCTGCTGTTCGAATGCGACTGGAGTATGAGACGGCGCGGCTGGCATTTCTGGCACTGGACCGGATGACTGTGCCGCTGGATTTTGAATTCAGTAACGATTCCGGACGCATCATTTGTCCATGGGTACCAGGCGAGACACTGGCGGAAAAGATCGGTAAATCACAGATCACCGTCGCGGCGACCCTGAAAATTGCTGAAGACATCCTTGGTGCACTGGAGGAACTGCATGAGCATAATCTGATTCGCCGCTGTCTTCGTCCTGAAGAAATCATCCTGAACGAATCGGACGGGGCCATGCGTGCCTTCATCGGAGGCTATGGCCCGTTGATGATACTGCAGGGCTTGCAAAATGCTTCCGTGGCCCGGCAAATCGCGATGTATTCATCACCGGAAGCCATGGGAGCCCTGGACGAGGATGTACGAGCCCCCGCGGATCTTTACTCTTTAGGAATATTGTTGTTTGAGTGCCTGACCGGGCGATTCCCGTTTGCGGCTGAAAGTGTCGGCGAGCTGGTCTTCCAGCACATGACCGCGCCAATTCCCGATCTGACATCCATTAACCCTCAGGTTCCGGGACACCTCAGCGATATTGTGCTCAGGTTGCTGCAGAAACACCCTCGAGATCGATATCAGTCGGCAGCCGGGGTGCTGTATGACCTGCGCCAACTCGAAACCATTCAGGATGCACAGTATCCGCAGTGTCTGGTACTGGGGACGATGGATCGCCGCGAAACTTTGATTGAACCTGCTTTTGTGGGACGCTCGGGTGAACTGGCATTGCTCAGGTTCGAGCTTGAATCGGTGTTGCAGGGTTGCAGTCATACGGTACTGGTATCGGCTGCCTCAGGACTCGGCAAATCGCGATTATTGCTGGAAGCATCCCGGATCGCAGTCTCTCAGGGCTTTCGGGTTCTTCGTGGCCAGGGGCAGAATCAGATTGGGCTTGCTCCGCTGGCGTCGCTCCGGGATGTTCTCACGCAGTGCATCGATGTGGTCCGCCATGACGCTTCGATCAGGGCTCATTTGCGCGAGGAATTAAGTGAGTTCGCGCGGGAGCTGGAGACCGTCGTCCCTGAACTGGTCACTGAACTCGATCTGCAGGCGCATGCTGAACGAAAGAATGATCTGTCGGATCGACGGATTGCCGTGGCGCTGGCCACTTTCCTGCGGTCACTCGGTTCGGCTGACAGACCCGTGCTGATCCTGCTGGATGATATGCACTGGGCTGACGACCTCACGCTGACAATGCTGGAATGCTGGCATTTGACGAACTCACGCCACACATTGCTGATCGTCGGGACGCGTCCTGCAGAATCAACGGCTGAGCGGCTGAGAGACAGCCTGAAGTGTGTGATTAAGCTCAATCTTGAACCATTGCTCAGGGCGGATCATGACAAGCTGCTGGAGTCCATGACAGGAGGTCTGCCACATCAGATCCTGACGACGGTCTGGGAGATGTCGGCCGGCAGTCCGTTTATGGCGACAGCGATCCTGCGTGGACTGGTCGAAGGCGGCGTACTGACGCCTTCTGCATCCGGCTGGGTTGTGGATGATCGTCGGCTGCAGAACCTGCAAATGTCCGGCGAAGCTGCCGAAGTTTTGAA
>JAGQQS010000285.1:6932-8122 GCA_020426105.1 Planctomycetaceae bacterium | reverse complement strand
GAGATGGCTGCGGATCTCGCGGAAATTCCTCGAGACAGAGTGCTTGAACTTCTGATCGAGCCACGCAGGAACTGTCTGATCTGGGAGCGAGCTTCCGGCACCATTTGTTCATTTATGCACGATCAGATCCGTGAAGCTGTTTTGCAGACACTGGCCCCCGCAAAACGCGCTCAGATTCATCGCCGAGCCGCCCTTTATCTCAGCCGCCGTGAACCGGATCGTGTTTTCGACATTGCGATCCACCACGATGCGTCCGGACATCCTGAGCTTGCGGGAGAATTTGCAATCGAGGCGGCGGAACGAGCGCGAAGAAGTCACGCGCTGGAGTCTGCTGAACAGCAGTACCGAATCGCGCTGCGCAGCTTTGAAGCCAGGTTCGAAGAGCCTGACTTTAAGGTTCTGTACGGTCTGGGTGACGTGCTCATGCTGTGTGGTCGCTACCAGGCAGCGGAACCGTTTTTTGAACGTGCAATCCAATGTGCGGCTTCGTTGACTCTGCGGGCGGAAGTCACGCTCAAACTGGGCGAGCTGGCTTTCAAAGAAGATCGCAAAGATCGGGCGATCGAGCTTTGGGAGTCTGCCATGTGCAGCCTCGGCGGCAAACTGCCGTCTGCATGGATGGTGCCCCTGTTTACGGTTCATGAGATTTTCGTGCAGGCACTTCATTCGCTGCTGCCTGGCTGGTTTGTGGGGCGGATCGCAACAGAACCGTCGGATGATGATCGCCTGATCTGGAGACTTCACAGTCGATTGGCTTATGCCTATTGGTTTGTTCGCAGCAAGCTGGATGTATTGCATGTGCATCTGCGCGGCATGAATCTCGCCGAACGTTATAAGCCAACCGCCGAACTGGCGCAGGCCTATTCAGAACATGCTCCGGCAATGAGTCTGATTCCACTTAGTCGGCGCGGGATTTCGTATGGACGCCGGTCTCTGCAGATTCGCACTGAACAGAGTGATATCTGGGGGCAGGGACAATCGTTGCACTGTCTCGCCATCGCGCTGTACTCGGCTGCACAGTTTGAAGAATGTGTCGATGTGGGTCGTCGCAGCGTCCGGATTCTGGAACGAGCCGGAGACTACTGGGAGAAACACATTGCTCAGTATCAGGTGGCCGCTTCGCTGTATCGTCTCGGCCGCTTCACGGAAGCCGCACAGATGGCGAAGGAAGCTTATGATTCTGGTCTGGC
>JAGQQS010000285.1:0-6868 GCA_020426105.1 Planctomycetaceae bacterium | reverse complement strand
AATGGCGATATCCCGCAGAAAATCCTGCAGTGTGAACTGGAGCGTCCTCGAGCGGATGTCCAGGGGCAGGCCCATGTGCTGCTGGCACAGGGGGTGCAACTGATTTCAGACGGACGATTTGAAGAGGCTGTTAAAGCACTGGATCAGGGCATCGAGGCGGCGCGTAAGGCCGGTATTTCCAACGCTTACACATCACCCCTGTTTGCGTGGAAAGCTACGGCGCTGCGTGGCTTCCTTGAGAACACGGCTCCGCTGACCCGCAGTCCGCGACGAATCATCATCCGAAATCATCGCCGGGCAGCGCGTAAGGCGCTGCTGGTTGCGTTACGATTCCGAAACGAGCTTCCACATGCCTTGCGCGAATACGCCTGGGCGCACGTGTTTCAGAACCGCAACCGCCGGGCAATCCTGCTGCTGCAGAAAAGTGTTCGTGTCGCCCGGTTGCAGGCGGCTGAATACGAGCAGATTCAGAGCCGATTGCTGTTGCAGAAAGTTCGACTGGAAATGGGCTGGCCGGACGCGGAGCAGGCACTGGAAGACGCCGAGCGGCGTCACTCCGCTTTTCGCAACGAGCAACTCCCTCAAAGAATGTTTTCTTCGATTGCCCTGGTGGATCGATTCGACTCTCTGCTCGAATCCGGCAGAAGAATCGCTTCCGCGATCGAGCCCGAGGTAATCGCGCATACGATGGCTGATGCCGCACGACGATTGCTGCGCAGCAACTATTGTGAAGTCATCAGTGTTGACGAGAATGGCCAGCCTGTCGTTCCTTCTGAAACTATTCGCACCTATATTCTGAATGCCATCAAGGCATCGGATGCGATCACATGCAGTGGATCCGGCACCGAGTTTCGTTCTCTGATCGCGTGCCCGATCGTGGTGCGGTCCAGCGTCAACTCGTGTCTCGTCGTTGGCAATTCGGAGGTGCGGGATCTGTTCGGAGCCAACGAGTTACGTATTGCCCGATATCTCACCACAATTGCCGGTGCGGCGCTGGAAAACGCTGAAGGGTTTCGCAGCCTTCAGGCTCTGAACGCCAATCTGGAACGGATCGTGGAAGACCGTACTGCTGTCGTTGAGGCCAGATCTGCTGAACTTCAGGAAACGGCCGATCACCTTCGTCAGGTACAGGTGCAACTGGCCGCCGCACGGGATGCAGCAGAAAGTGCGAATCGGGCGAAAAGTGATTTTCTGGCTCACATGAGTCACGAAATTCGTACTCCGATTGGCGCGGTACTGGGTTTCACCGAACTTCTGCTCAATAGCCCTGCCGACTTGTTGCCGGAGCAGCGAGCGCACCTGCAGCGGGTGTTAAGTAACGGGAATCATCTGCATCGATTGCTGAATGACCTGCTGGATCTGTCCCGGATTGAGGCCGGGGAACTGGCTGTGGAATCAATGGAGTGTGCGCCGTACGCGATGCTCCATGATATTCTTTCGGCGCTTCAGTCCAGGGCAATTGCAAAGAACCTGAAATTGACGCTGAGAGTCAACAACGGTGTACCGGAAAAGATTCAGACGGATCCCACACGATTGCGACAGATCCTTACGAATCTGATTGGTAATGCCATTAAGTTTACCGACGCAGGAAGTGTCGATCTGATTGTGGACACGGATATCGATCAAAATCAACTTAAGATTCATGTTCAGGACACCGGACTGGGTATCGACTGCGCGGTGCAGAAGGATGTATTTGAACCCTTCAAGCAAGCCGATGAAACGGTGGCACGCCGCTTCGGCGGCACCGGGCTTGGGTTGCCGATTAGTCGAAAACTGGCACGGGCGCTGGGTGGAGACATTCAGCTTTCAAGTGAGCCGGGCTTCGGAAGCACATTCACAGTGACGATTGCCACGGGGGCGCTGAACGGCGTACGAATTCTCGACGCACGTTTGGCAGAAGCCACGCTCGCGGCGCCGACCATTGAGCCGGTACAGAATCTGGATCTCAGGGGATTCCGCATTCTGATTGCCGATGACGTCGAAGCGAATCGTGAATTTTTTGCGCACGTCCTGCGGCAGTGTCAGGCAGAATGCTGCTTTGCTGAAAACGGACAGGAGGCCGTCGAAACGATGCACCGTGAAATGTGCGATCTGATTCTGATGGATATTCAAATGCCCGTTTTGGATGGCTATGCAGCGACACAGACACTTCGAGCGTCCGGTGTTGGTGTTCCGATTATTGCGATCACTGCCAACGGCACGGAAGACGATAAGCAAAGATGTCGGGATGCAGGTTTCACCGCGTACGTGACAAAACCGGTTTCCATGGTCACTTTACTTCGCGCGGTCGGCGAGCAACTGGGTTTGTCACTGGAACCGACCGTGCCCTCAGCTCGGACTGTGTCAATTTCACCACAGTTGGGGACAGAGTCAGTTGCAGCGCAGAATATCCTCGTTATGAGCCCCAGTGAGCTGAACCGAAGGCCAGAGATAACTCTGCCGGCTGATCCGATCTTTCGAGATTTCGCAACGAGGTTCGTCCGGAAAGTCAATGATTCACTGCCACAATTCATGACATCGATTGACGCCGCAGATGGAACAACACTGTCCGGTCTGGCGCATTGGATGAAGGGAACCGGTGGAACTGTGGGACTGCCAGTGTTGACAGATATTGGCCGGGAACTGCAGGTATTGGCGAAAGCAGAAGACTATTCCCGGGCCCGCCTGATCGTGTTGGAATTGCAGGCAATAATCACAAAGCTGCGATGCGATTCCGAGTGCGAACAGCCAGTCTGAATCTCATTCGAGCACAGTTGCCCAGTCATCTTTGCGCAACAGGCACATTCAGACATCCGCCCGGCGCGTTACATGCGGTCTGCTTTCAGAAGCGAAAAAAAAACAAAAGTGGTCGTACGATCCGGAAAGTCTTCCGCTGTTCGTCAGATTCAACCACAAGGTTTTCCTGCCTTCACTGACCGGTCATTCGAGCATTCGTGCAGGTCCTACCCAGGGGCCAACTGTCTAACGACGTTCAAAAATGAGATTAAAGAAAGGGTAAATCGAGTCATTGAGTTCATGTAAAACGCCCTTATGCTGCGACCCGGAAGTTTCCCCCCTTCAGTCGCCCTTTTTAAGGTAAATTTTCAATGACTCAGCAGATTCTTCAGAGTTCAGAAATTACGTGGGATGAAGATTATCGAACACGTATCAATCCGCAGTTGATGACCTCGCTCCTGAGGACGTCGATACCTGTCCTTGAGCAGTCAGACTGGACAGTTACCCGAGTTGAAGATGGTTGTTGCGAGACACTGTTGCCTTTAAACAAGGCCACAACAAATCAGCATGGAACTCACCAGGCGGCACTCGTATCGCTGTCGGCTGACTATACGGGGGGGATGGCTCTGGCGACTTTGCTGCGAGGCGTTCCGTTGGCGGGCATTCATGCGTGTCACGATGACGTGTCAGCGTCGCTGTGGCTGGCCGGCATGAACGTGCGATATAAAAGCCCGAGTACGGGACACTTGACGGGAATCTGTGAAATTGATCTTGTCCAGGCGGAAGAGATCCGGAAAAGATACTTTCGCGGCAGTCGTGTTCTGGCGACATTGCAGGTTCGCTTTTATTCAAATGGTGAACTTACCGCAGAGGCCGAAATGAAGTATTTCGCTCAGCCGACGATCCAGTTGTCACCTGCAAACAGTAACCCGTCCCGATCAACTCTGTTCAGCCACAAGCTGAAAGCATCGGCCCGAATGATCGCCGGGATTCGCGCCCGGAAGTCTTCGCATCCCAAACTTAAAAACCATTGTCCGCATGCAAATCTGGTTGCCGGTCCGCACGGAGAATTGCTTGCCGATCATCTGCAGGAGATTCTTCCGCAGTTGAAGGACATGGTCCTCACACGTTCGCAGCACATCGACGAATTACTCCAGCAGGTTCCTGATCTAAAGCAGGTTGTGCTGGCCGGCGCGGGACTCGACATGCGCTCGATTACGCACGCCGACACGCTGCCGGACGTTACGTTTTTCGAAATCGATCTGCCAGAGATGATTGCGGAACGCGAACGCGTCACAAAACTACTGCCGCAGGATTACCGTGAGCGTCGCGTTCTGCTGAGCGCCAATTTCAAGGTCGATGATCTTGCACAAATCTTGCGACAGCATCCGAACTTCGATACCACTCTTCCGACAGTCATCATCTTTGAAGGCTGTTCAATGTACTTCTCAGAAGCTGAGAATCAGCGAATTTTCCGGTCGTTCCTCGAACTGATGGATCATCCGCTCAGTTGTGTCTGGGCGGACTTTGTGACTCAGGCCGTCGTGACTGGCCGGACTAACAACCTGTATATCAAAAATTTCCTGCAGGGCATGGATTCGCTGGGTGAATCTTTCGTGTTCGGAGCCGATGATCCGACGGACTGGCTCAAACAACTCGGATTCAACTTTGTTGAGACGATTTCTGCCGGTGAATACCTGAATGAAATCGATTCTGTGCTGAGTGCCTATTCGTTCTCCGTCGCCCGACGATGAGCCGGAAAGTGCTTCAGTTCGTGCGTATCCCCTGAATCGCCCGGGGGAAACCATTCACCGCTGCGTCAGATCCCTTGAAGAACCAGGCGGTATTTGGAGAGCGTTCAGGCTTGTCCACCAGGATTCATATGGAGGAAAGTCCGGATTGTGCCGATTAGATACGACGTGCGGGTTAGTCAAACTCCCGCACGTCTGTCTGTCGGCAGAACTCCATTCTGTACACGGGACCAATTTGGACTCAACGTATCTGATTATCGCAAAGGACGTGCAGCAGATGGCGAGTCCGTTTCAAGTGCTGTTGGTAATCCTTCTGAGCGTTTTCCTGCCGTCTGCCGCCTTCGGACAGTATGGAAGCACGCTGACCGGTGTCGGCCCGATTAATCGATCGATGGGAGGCACGTCCACGGCCGCTCCGCTCGATACCTTGGGGGCGCTCCAGTGGAATCCGGCGACAATTACTGCATTGCCGAATTCGACGGACTTCGGGCTGGAGCTGTTGTTCCCAAATTCAACGCTAAAATCCAGCGTCGATGCGAACAGCCTGGCGCCGGGATTTCCGGCCGTGAATGTCTCGGGCAGTACAAAAAGTGAAAGCGGCGTCTTCCCGCTGCCTGAATTCGGTGTCGTCTATACGCCGAAACATGCGGATGTCACGTTTGGGCTTGGGGTCCTGAGTGTCGGCGGTTTTGGCACCAATTACCCCGGCAGTGTTACGAATCCAGTGCTGACCCCTCCGCTTCCCAACGGCATGGGAGTGGGCCCGATTTACACGCAATACCAGCTGTTGCAAATTGTCCCGACAGTCGCTTTCCAACTCACGGATCAGTTGTCTGTCGGTATCTCACCGATCGTGGATCTGGCCAGTCTGTCCGTGGCCCCGGGAATTCTGGCGCCTCCGGATAATGCCGGCGGCAGTGGGTTTGCCACGTATCCCGTCATGAATCACGGAGCATTTCAGTGGGGAGCGGGGTTCCAGATCGGTGCTTTCTGGGTTACCGATCAGTCCTGGCAATTCGGAGCCTCATACAAGAGTCCACAGTGGTTTGAGGATTTCAGCTATAACTCAAGCGATCAGACCGGTGCGCCACGTCATGTGCAGTTTAATATGAACGCCCCGATGATCGTTTCACTTGGGACTGCCTACACCGGAATTGAACGACTGCTCCTTGCCGTGGATGCGCGATACCTCGCCTATTCAGAGACTCGGGGATATTCCGAGACAGGGTTTATGCCCACGGGTGCCGTTGCCGGTCTCGGCTGGAAAGACATCTTTGCGGTATCCGCAGGGACCCAGTATCAGTTGACAGATGCTGTCTCAGCCCGCCTGGGATATTCGTTCAATACGAACCCTGTTGATGACAGGCAAACATTCTACAACGTTGGTTCGCCGCTGTTGATTCAGCATGGCGCCTACGTTGGGGGGTCGTGCAATATCACCGAACGGTTTAAGGTGTCACTCACCTACGCGCACTTCTTCGAGAATTCAGTGAGCGGTCGTATTCAGAGCCCTGCTGGCGCGATTCCCGGCACCAGCGTTTCCTCAAGTGCGTACGCAGATTCGCTGATCGTGGGGGCGAGTTTTACATTCTGAGTATCGCCGTCTCTGATCGCTGTGGCCGGTGATCCGGCATCCTGGAAGTCGGTGATTATTGGTGACACCTGCCGGTTCCTGACGATCTCAAATTGACGATGCTGTGGACGAGTGCGTATCCGCACGGTTCATGTTCGAAAGGGACACACTTTCACTTGCGCAGAGGATTCGATCTCCCCTTTGACTTGCGTGAATAAAATTTCCGCGATCGGGAACGAGAATTCATCTTTGGTCGATCGCCAGCAGAGTGATTCCCCCTGCCGTTCAATCGGGATCCACTTCCGGCGGATCTGTCTATCATGCCCGAATCAGACTGAGATGATCGCGGCACGCCCAACGGGCACTGACTGAAGTATCACGCGTGAGCGATCTGGCATCAAATCTGCGTTATCGCAGGGCGAATCACTTTGTGTTCTTTCGAGGAATTGATTTGATGGCCACATTTATTACGACGATGAAGTTTACGCAACAGGGCTTAAAGGGCGTGAGCGAGACAACTCATCGCGCTGCCGCGCTGAAGGCAGCGGCTAAGAAGATGGGTGTTAAAGTCACCGGGATTTACTGGACTTTGGGTGATCATGACGGCGTGTTGATCTACGACGCCGCAGACGACGAAACAGCAACGGCTATGTTGCTCTATCTTGGTTCGCAGGGCAACATTCATACGTCAACGGTTCGCGCCTTCAACGCGGCGGAAATGGACACGATCCTGAAGCGAACTCACCCGGAATAACGCTCAGTCCAAATAAGGATTTTCGGTAGTGGACGAGGCGACGAGTCCCGGTCCGCTTGGGGTAGTGGACGAGGC